>NZ_KB850141.1:0-300000 GCF_000369685.1 Acinetobacter sp. CIP 102136 | reverse complement strand
CTTTTTAAAACCATAATAATCTCGCTCAGCTTGAAAATACTGATCCTGTTTTTTTTGCAGAACAACCGCTCCCCTATCAATCGCCATTGAAATGGAAAAATCCTTTGTAACCATTTTGCTTAGTATATTTCCAGAACATTTTTATTGTGGCCTGCCTATTCATTCAGGTTTGATCAGGGGCTGGATTTTTAACAGCTCAACCTGACCATAATAAGTTGAAAATGCCACATCTCCGGCATCGACTCCAGTGCCGATCCGAATAAGATTTTCGACCGGAGCCAAACGGGTCGGATCAAACTGCACCCAGCCACCGTCTAAATAGGCTTCAAAAATGGCATGAAAATCGGGTAGAAACTTTTCAATTTCCACATAACCGACCACCATGCGTGCCGGAATTCCCAAGGCACGGCACAGCGCAATGCCTAAATGGGCAAAGTCACGACATACGCCTGCGCGATGCACCAGTACATCTGTAGCAGTGGTAAACTGATCAGAACTGCCAGACACATAAAAAATATTGTTATAAATCCACTGTTCAATGGCTTTGACCCGCGTATAGCCCGGTGTCATCCAGCCAAATGAGCGTTTCGCCATTTCCAGTAATAAATCCGAATTACAATAACGGCTGGCCAATAAATAAGGCAATACTTCATCGGGCAGCTCAGGAATGGCCACTTCTTTCAGACCTTGCTGTAGCTCCAGAGAGAGGCTCGGTTGACGAACCACTGTCGCCGTATAATTCAGCTCAAAAGCCTCACAGGGTTCGACCTGTAGCCGAACATGACGGTTTTGATGCTGAGTATCCTGGAATTCATGCCATGCTACGGGCAGATTAAAGCTAAGTTTTTCTTCGAGAATATTCTGATCAGGATGATGTGCCGCCTGAAGCATAAAAATAAATTCTGTCGGTTGCACGACCTTGTATTTTAAATGGCATTGAATTTGGTAAGTGGTCATGAAGTTCCTTATTTTTAAGCATTATTATATTGCGTGAATATTAAACTAATTTTAGAGTCGCAATCGTATGAGATCCGTTGAACTTTATGATTCTCCGCTTAACAGCATGCCATACATCTGATTTATTCCTGATTTTCAGATCAGCCTGTATCGGCCAGTACAGCTAAAATCGCAGTAAGCTTCTAAATGCCGCGTATCCTTTAAGCCTGTTTTATTTTTTTCAAAAAAGTATCCGTACATTAACCCTTTGCCACTCCCCTGCAAAGTCCTTATAATTGAGCACAATTTTTCTCTAATTTTAAGTGGATGACCATGAGTCGCGCCATATCGCATATTGATACCTTCCAAGGCTTAATTCTTGCCTTACAAACTTACTGGGCGGAGCAAGGCTGCGTCATTTTGCAACCTTATGATATGGAAATGGGTGCAGGGACATTCCACACTGCGACTTTCCTTCGTGCGCTGGGTCCTGAAACCTGGAATGCCGCTTATGTTCAACCATCACGCCGTCCGAAAGATGGCCGTTATGGTGAAAACCCGAACCGTTTACAGCATTACTACCAGTTCCAGGTGGTGCTTAAGCCAAACCCGGACAACATCCAGCAGCTTTATCTTGATTCATTAAAAGCGATCGGTATTGATCCTTTAGTTCACGACATTCGTTTCGTAGAAGACAACTGGGAATCTCCAACACTGGGTGCCTGGGGCTTAGGTTGGGAAGTTTGGCTGAATGGTATGGAAGTAACGCAGTTCACGTACTTCCAGCAAGTCGGTGGTGTTGAATGCTACCCAGTCACCGGCGAAATTACTTACGGCCTTGAACGTCTTGCCATGTACTTGCAAGGCGTAGACTCAGTTTACGATCTGGTTTGGACCAAAGGCCAGTTCGGTACGGTAACGTATGGCGATGTGTTCCATCAAAATGAAGTGGAACAATCGACCTATAACTTCGAATATGCCAACGTTGAAAAAATGTTTGAATTGTTCGATTTCTATGAAGCTGAAGCAACACGTTTAATTGAAGCGAAACTTCCACTTCCTGCATATGAGCAAGTCGTGAAAGCATCACACAGCTTCAACTTATTGGATGCGCGTGGCGCGATTTCTGTGACTGAACGTCAGCGTTACATTTTACGTGTACGTACATTGGCACGTTCTATTGCGACCAGCTATGTAGCAGCACGTGCGGAACTTGGTTTCCCAATGGCTGAACCTGCATTACGTGATGAAGTATTGGCACAATTAAAAGCGCAAGTTGAAGCAGAAGCGAAAGAAGCAAACAAGGAGAGCAAATAATGTCTAAACATACCGTTTTGTTCGAATTGGGTTGTGAAGAACTTCCACCAAAAAGCCTGAAAAAATTACGTGATGCTTTACATGCTGAAACGGTTAAAGGCTTAAAAGATGCGGGTCTTGCTTTTGATTCAATCAAAGCTTATGCAGCACCACGTCGTCTTGCACTTAAAATCGTCAATGTTGATGCTGCGCAAGCAGACACACAAAAACGTTTTGACGGCCCTGCTAAACAAGCAGCCTTTGATGCTGAAGGCAACCCGACTAAAGCACTTGAAGGCTTTATGCGTGGTCAAGGCATCACAGTTGATCAAGTATCGACTTTCCAAGCCGGTAAAGTTGAAAAAGTTTGCTATCTAAAAGACGTAAAAGGTCAAAGCCTTGACGTTTTATTGCCACAAATTTTACAAAATGCTTTAGACAACCTGCCAATTGCAAAACGCATGCGTTCTGCGGCGAGCCGTACTGAATTCGTACGTCCTGTGAAATGGGTGGTGTTGTTAAAAGACAACGACGTAGTTGATGCGACGATTCAAGATCACAAAGCCGGTAACGTGACTTTTGGTCATCGTTTCCACGCGCCAGAAGCGATCACTTTAACGCACGCTGACGAATACTTAAGCAAGCTTAAAGCAGCTCACGTTGTGGCTTCTTTTGAAGAGCGTCAAGCAATCATCGACCAACAAGTGAAAGCGCTTGCTGATGAAGTCAATGCCATTGCGATTGTACCAAGCGATCTTCGTGACGAAGTGACTGCATTGGTTGAATGGCCTGTTGCGCTACGTGCAAGCTTTGAAGAACGCTTCCTTGCTGTTCCTCAAGAAGCATTGATCACTACGATGCAGGACAACCAAAAATACTTCTGTTTGGTGAATAGCGACAATAAACTTCAACCGTACTTCATTACTGTGTCAAACATTGAGTCGAAAGACCCGACACAAATTATTGAAGGTAACGAAAAAGTTGTTCGCCCACGTTTGTCTGATGCTGAATTCTTCTTCCTACAAGATCAAAAGCAACCGCTTGCATCTCGTAAAGAAAAATTGGCGAACATGGTGTTCCAAGCAGAATTGGGTACGCTTTGGGACAAATCGACACGTATTGCGAAATTGGCTGTGGCACTTGCACCAATTACAGGTGCTAACCCTGCGGATGCTGAAAAAGCTGCCCTTCTTGCAAAATGTGACTTAACCTCTGAGCTTGTGGGTGAATTCCCAGAACTTCAAGGGATCGCGGGTACTTACTACGCACGTCTTGAAGGTGAAAATGCTGAAGTAGCTGAGTCTTTAGGTGAGCAATATCTTCCTAAATTTGCGGGTGACGTTTTACCGAAGACTAAAACAGGTACGACGATTGCCCTTGCGGATCGTTTAGACACGCTCACAGGTATTTTCGGGATCGGTCAAGCGCCTACAGGTTCTAAAGACCCGTTTGCACTCCGTCGTTCTGCGATTGGTATTTTGCGTCTTGTGACTGAAAACGAACTTGATGTTTCAATTGAAGATTTGATCAAACTTGCGCTTGCTGCGTATGGCGATGTATTGAAAGATCACGACAAGACTTTGACAGATGCAGTTGCATTCCTGGAAGGTCGTTACCGTGCGAAATACGAAGATCAAGGTGTTGCTGTTGATGTTATTCAAGCGGTTCAAGCCTTGTCACCAAAATCTCCGCTTGATTTTGACAAGCGTGTAAATGCAGTTAATCACTTCCGTGCATTGCCTGAAGCGGCTGCGCTTGCTGCTGCCAACAAGCGTGTTGCGAATATTTTAGCGAAAGAAGCGACACCTGAAGGTGCTGTGGTTGAAGCAAACCTGGTTGAAGATGCTGAAAAAGCTTTATTCGCTGAACTTGCGAAAATTGCGCCTCAAGTTGAGCCGTTATTTGCTGCTAAAGACTATACTGCTGCGTTGTCTGCACTTGCTGCACTTCGTGCGCCAGTGGATGCGTTCTTTGACGGCGTCATGGTGATGGCTGATGATGCTGACCTGAAAGCAAACCGTTTACGTATGCTTGCGCAGCTTCGAGGCTTGTTTACGAAAGTGGCTGATATTTCGGTATTACAGCACTAAGTCAGACATTTGAAATAAAATTAAAACCCTGCTAGAAATAGTGGGTTTTTTTTATTTTTCTCAATAATATGAAATTATCACAAGCACAAAAAGCATTAGAATTTTTAAAATCTAATCCTAACCAAAAATTTACAGCTAGATTTATTGCTGATAAATTAATTGCTACATATCCTCAAGACTATATTGAGAAAAGAAATAATATTAAATTTGAAAACAATGAAAGTGCTTTTAAACAACAAGTTATTCGAGAGTTATATAGTATTTTCCCAGACTTAATTCAAAATAATCCTTGTGTAAAATATCAAGAAAAACCAAGTCCACGCCAATATTGGTATGAACCAACTTCAAATCTTTCACCAGTAAAAGGAATTGACTTCCATAATTCATTAATTATTGATGCAGAAGACAATAATCCCCCATCGATTCAAGAAAAAATATTTTCAGAATATGACTTATATCCTGTATTGATAGAATACCTATCCCAAGAACTCAATTTGCTTACATTAAGAATTGATGAAAAAAGATCATCAAATACTAGAGGACAAAATGGTAATCAATGGCTACATCCAGATATTGTGGCAATGCAAGCATTAGATAATAAATGGAATGATCTAGTTAAAACTTGTGTAAAGCATAGTTCTGGACAAAATGTTCGACTTTGGTCATTCGAGGTAAAAAAAGAACTAAATAACTCAAATATTAGAAGTAGTTTTTTCCAAGCAGTAAGTAATTCTAGTTGGGCAAATGAAGGATATTTAGTTGCGACCTCAATTTCTACCAATGAAGTTGAAGAAGAACTTCGTATGCTCTCAGCCCTCCATGGTATTGGTGTAATAATTTTAATTCCTGAAAATCCTACTGAAAGCGAAATTTTGCTTCCTGCTCGCCGGAGACCAGAAGTGGATTGGCAATCAATAAATCGAATTTTAAATGAAAATTCCGACTTTAAAAATTTTATTGAATTAGTCTCAATTTATTATCAAACTGGTCGTATTCGTACGCAGGATTGGAATCGTTAATCATTGAGCTATAGTCATTTTCTAACCGATTCCCTATACTCAACCTAACAACACTCAACAAGAAAGAATCATATGAAATTTAAAACACTCATTCTGACTGGTCTTGCGAGTATCGCAGTTACAGCTTGTACATCTGCACCAAAAATCCCACAGCTTCAGGTTGGCGTCTTACAGGAAGTCCAAAACCTCGAAGTTGTTCCAGCTACCACCAACAACAAGGCAAAACTGACCAAATTTCTCGACAAATGCGTGATTGAATTCACCGGCGATATTGGCAATAACCGTGTCATTGAACAATGGTCATTTAAAGGTATGACTCTAATCGATGCCGGCTCAGCGACTTTCCAGCGCGACGGTACTAGCACTGCACAAAAATTTGACCTGCACGATGCAGGCGTACAAAAGAACTTTGTCAGCTTACGCGAACATTTCGCCAAAGATGCCCTGACACAATGTGACTAAAAAAATCGCCTTGTTTCTAGTCTAAGAACAGGGCTTTTATTTTGCTAAAAATCAATTCGACACTTGGGCTAATTTCTACTGCCCTTTCTTTAAAAATTACAATATTTCGGCACAGATCCACCTGAAAGCTCTGCACTCTTCACAGGATATTCATTGTTTTTGGCCCATTATCCGTTACACTGAAAAACAAACTCAGACCGCACTTAGACGAATTCGAGGTCGATCCATAATGAATATCAAAACCCCAATTATTTTAACGACAGCTTTAATGCTTTCTGTTCCAGCATTCGCACAAACCACGACTCAGTCTGCTAAACCGGTTAAGCCTTATGGTGAAAATCCGAACCTGCTGCATGTCTTTGCTTATAAAGCACAGGAAGGCGTGATTAATACTGCTGAGAAAGTCGGTGAAGCAACGGAAAAAGGCATTGCCAAAATCAAGCCGGGGGTAGACCGGGCCTGGAGCAATACCAAATCTGCAACCTCTGATACACTGCAAAAAGTAGATCAGGGTGCAACTCAGGCAGCCCAACAAACCGGTCAGAAAATCCAGCAGACCAAAGAAGTCTGGCGTGGAAATTCACAACAGGCACCTATCGTGCAGCAGCCTTTAAGCCAGTCGAGTGCGACGCAAAACCCAAATACACCACAGACTCAACCCCAGTCAGGATCAGCTACCAGTTATGCGGTAACCGATTTATAAAAAAAGCCCGTGATGGGCTTTTTTAATTTTTAGAAAATAAAACTATTACCTTGTATCGACGCGATCTATGAATTGACCTGTCGAATCGGCTGACCCTGTTTAAATGCTGCTACATTTTCGACCATTTGATCCACAATCCGTTGTCTTGCATCGACACTGCCCCAGGCATTATGCGGTGTCACAATCAGGTTGGGAATCGTAGAGTCGAGCAGCACATTGCCCTGTTTCGGTGGTTCTACCGTTAGAACATCTGTCGCTGCACCGGCAATCTTGCCTGCACGCAGAGCCTCAGCCAATGCCGCTTCATCGACAATTCCGCCACGCGCACAGTTAATTAAAAATGCGCTGCTTTTCATTGCATCCAGCTCAGTATGACTGATTAAATGGTGGGTATCTTCAGTGAGTGGACAATGCAAAGTTAAAAAATCGACTTGAGGAAGTAGCTCGGCAAATGGCGCACGAGATGCATTCGCCGGACGATTTGGCAGCGCGGCAATAAGCACTTTCATGCCAAAGGCTTCGGCCAGTTTCGCCACCGCATGGCCCAGTTCGCCATAACCCACAATGCCCAATGTTTTTCCGGCCAGCTCGACAATTGGCGCATCCAGCAAACAGAACTGACTGGCTTTTTGCCATTCGCCTTGTTCTAATGCACGTTGATAAGACAGGAATGAAGTCGCCAGATTGAGCATCAACATGATGGTATGCTGCGCGACTGCCGAAGTGCCATAAGCCTGACAGTTACACACGACGATCCCTTGCGCTTTGGCCGCCTCAAGGTCGACATTATTGGTGCCGGTTGCAGAGATTAAAATGAGTTTGAGTTGAGGGCATTGCTGAATCGTAGCTGCATCGATCATCACCTTATTCGTAATGATGACATCGAAACCAGCTACACGGGATGCAATCTCGGCAGCCGAGGTCGCCGGATACAAAACTAGTGAATCAAATACTGCATGCAGTGCCTGAAAGTCCAAATCCTGCTGGTCTAAAGAAGCATAGTCTAAATAAACGGCTTTCATGGCTGTTCCCTCAATCCTGTTTGACAATTTATGTCTGTCATTTAAAACAAGTCATTGAGTCTTTTCAACCCGTTTCCAGCCTGATGCAATTAATCCAGCGGTTTATCCATATGATTACGTAGTGACTTGCGGATACGATACACCACATACACGGACAGAATAATCATAAAGATGATGGACGCGCTGACCATGATCACTGCAGGATGCACAGTTTCTGCATGTGCCAGATTAGGTAGAATCAAACCGAAGATAAAACATACTTGCATCATCCGAGTCGCTTGCATCATAGAGATCCCCTTCTTCGTTTCAACCATCGGGAACGATATAATTGGTTTATTATTTATACCGCTTATCTCCATATTATGCCAAGCTCATCACAATTCAAGTAATTGTTTTTTATAAAAATTTTTAGTTAATTTATCTCGCTGTGCGTCACAAACTGCGTATTTTTGTCACTATCTTCGATAAAAGCAGCAGCCCCATACTCATTGGTACTCAGATTCAGCTGCTTATAGCTAAACATATAAAAATCGCTATAACGCTTCATTAAAATCGGGTGCATGCCCAGACTAAGCTCATCCTGTTCCTTGATCAGTTTCATGATGTGCCGGTCATTCATCACCACCAGATAACGTTCATCATTCAGGTTAATGCTTAATAAACCATTACCTTTGGCATAAATCGGAATCAGGAATTTATGGTTCAGGGCAATTGCACCTTCTGCATAACTTTCGATTTTATGGCTGATGACATTAAATACCAGACCATGCCCATAGTGGTCCAATAACAGCTGACGATTTTCCTGCGGCAAATTCACATGAATGCCGAGCTTGAGCAGGTCATGCTGATCGACCTGTTTATTGCGTAACAGTTCCCGCAAAATAACCTGTTTCTGGCTGGCATCAAAAAACTGGTTATCCAGTTGCAGATCATTATTTTTCAGAATGTGTCCCAAGGCCATGCGGTGCCGTGGCAAGACATTTTCGATCACCTTGCGGTAGTAGAACTTGCTGTTTTTCTTGACCCGACGCATTTTCTGGTAGAAATAACTTGGCTCATATTCATGCACCAAAAAGTCATAGAGCAATTCGGAACTAGCCAAAACTGCGATCGCATCATGTCCGGTAAAAGGCAAATGCAGCACATGATGATGCGGAATCAGCGCCTCTAATTTCAGATAATGGGCACGATCTTCGGCACAGTAAGGATCATAGACAATAATATATTCGCAGGCGTTGTCGATATCTTCGACTGCAACCCGCATATTTGTATTCAGCTCTGGCTGATAGAACATGTTATAGCGGGCATCATGTACATCTTCCGGATCAATCGAATATTGCGGCACCATCGCCACCACCCGTTGTACGCCCAAGGCACGGGAATACTTGATCGCAGCATAGCCGCCCATCGAACCGCCATAGGCAATACGCTGCTGAAACGGCTCAATCAGATCTGCGATGGCTTGCAACATGTTCCACATGGAACCTTGTGGAAACCAGGATTTATGCTTGGGCATAATACCAAGTACATTAAACTCGAATTTCGCCAGTGACTTTTCTGCATTGATGTTGAGGCCCTTGGCACGGGTAATCAAATCGCCAAATGAAAAAATCAGTTCTGAAGAGGAGCCCGGCATAAAAATCGCGCGTATATGTTCATCTTCAAAAACAATCTGCTTGTCCATAACTTTCCCGTGCTGGTAAATCGAACCCTTCCACAACAATTCAGTCAATGAACGCTGTCAAAAAAGTGAATATGCTATTTTATATCGATCAAAAAGATTAAAAAGCGCAAAATATGACACAATCATTACATCCTGCAGCAAAACGGGGTTTTAGTGCGTCGGCTGAGCTCTATCAGCAAGTGCGTCCCGATTATCCGGCAGAAATCAGCCAGTGGCTGAGTGAAACGCTGGCTTTGCCTGCAGATGCGCATCTTTTGGATTTGGGCAGCGGCACCGGCAAGTTTATCCCCTATTTACGCCCGCTCAGTAAGCACATTATCGCAATTGATCCTGTCCCGGAAATGCTGGCTCAATTAAAACAGGCGCATCCGGACATTCATGCAATTGAAGGCGTTAGCCATCAACTTCCCCTGCCTGATCATAGCCTGAATGCGGTATTTTGTGCACAGTCATTTCACTGGTTTGCCGATTCTGATACCTTACAAGAATTAGATCGGGTACTCAAACCGCAGGGTTATCTGGTGTTAATTTGGAATCAGCGCGATACTCGGATCGACTGGGTTCAGGCCTTGGCCGATTGTATTGCCCCCTTGGAAGGCGATACGCCGCGCTATCATAGCGGCACCTGGCGCGAGGTCTTTGCACAGCAAACGCTATTTCAGCCCTATGCAGAAACCACAATGACCCAGCAACAGCATGGCAGTGTCGAGCAGGTGGTATCCAAGCGGCTGCTCTCGACTAGTTTTATTGCAGCCATGCCTGAACAGCAGCAGGCACAGTTAAAACAACAATTTGAACAGATCATCCAGCAATATACAGCCAAAAGCGCAGAGGAAATGATCGATTTTCCTTATGTCACCCATATCTATGTGTTCAAGAAAAGTAATTAAAAACAGGAGGCGATCATGCATAAAATACCAGGAATGACACGAACGCTGTTGTTCGCTGCGGCCATGCTGCTGATGGCATGTGACCAGAAAACGACCGAAACTCCGACTGAAGCGACAACAGATAATACGGCTTCAGATCAAGTCATGCAGGAACTGAAAACCGAGCCACTTAAAGACTTCCCTAAAACTGCCGATGATCCACATGATATTGCTGCATTGACGGATTATGAACAGCGCTTTCAGGAAATGAGCAGCGACCTGGAAAAAGAATTAAACAGCATGCGCGATGATGAAAATATGACAGAAGAATTTGTCCAGCAACGTCAGCGAGATCATGTCCAGTCAGCATTGAATATGTTGAAGGCTTTAGAACTGAAAACCGAACAGGGCCGTTATATTCAGGGCTTGATGTATCAGTACTGGGAACATCAGGACAAATTACTCAATACTCCCAAGACTCAAGCTGCGCCCGTGAATGAAGCCAGTGAGAATGTAAAGGGTCTAGGGAAATATCTACACGCCCAAGAACAGCTGGAACGCTGGCGTTCGCAATATCCAGATCTCGCCGAGAAAGAACCCGCTTCCCGGCAAGTGAAGGAACCGTAAAGCATTTTAAGTTTGCACACAGCTTAGATTAAATACAAAAATAATCTAAGCTGAACTGGCAGCTTTAAAACAGCGTGGATGAGCAAGACCTGTTTTGCTGAGCCTGAATCTCAGCAGAAGCGCCAGAAATGACTTAATCTGCTGTCAGAAACTGATGCACGCCTTCACCCGCTGCACGCCCTGTGGCAAAACAGGCGGTCAGCAGATAGCCGCCTGTCGGTGCATCCCAGTCCAGCATTTCCCCACAAAGAAAAACATACGGATTGGATTTAAGTTGCAGCTGTTCTGACAACACTTCACGCTTGACACCACCTGCACAGCTAATCGCCTCTTCAATCGGGCGGAAACCTGTGAGTGGAATAGTCAAATGTTTAATTTTTTTGGCTAATTCAGCAGCATCTTGCCATACCGCTTTGGCCACCAGTTCCCGTACCAGAGCCGCCTTGGCACCATCCAATCCAGCTTTACGCCAGACATTAGTTAACGACTGCTTCTTGCTTGGCTGTAATTTTTGCACAAGCTGTTCGATACTTTGATTTGGGAAGAGATCCAGATACAGCTGCATAGGCTGCCCCTGTTTTAGTTGCTCGCGTAAGCCACGACCCTGCTTATAGATCAGGCCACTTTCCAGACCGTAATGGCTAATTACGATATCGCCAACGGTCTTTTCACCTTGCCCTAACCATGCCTCAACCCGCTTTAAAGGTTGACCAAAGACCGGTTGCATAAACCGAGACCACGGATATTCCACCCCGGCATTACTGGCTTGAAATGGCTCAATTTCGTCCGGCTTTAACCAAGCTTGCCATGCACCATCACTACCCAACGCTGACCAGGACACTGCGCCACAAGCCAGAATAATGGCATCAAAGTGTTCAGTGCGATGTTCATTATTTTTCAGATCATGCAGCTCAAGTTGTTGCTGCTGCAACTGGCTGACTTTATGCCGGTAATGAAACTGGACACCATGATTGGCCAACCGCTTGAGCCAGGCACGCAGTAAAGGTGCGGCTTTCATCTCTGTGGGAAATACCCGGCCAGACGAATCGATATAAGGCTCTATACCGAGCTGTTTCATCCAGTCTTGAATCCAGAGCGCATCCCAGCGTTTGATCCAAGGTGACAACCACTCCACCTGATCATAACGTTGTACAAACTGTGGCACAGGCTCGGCATGGGAAATATTCAGACCGGTTTTGCCTGCCATCAGGAATTTACGCGCAGCAGACGGTTTTTGCTCATAAACATGCAGCTCATAATCAAACTGACTGAGCACTTCTGCTGCCATTAAGCCTGCGGGGCCTGCGCCCACAATAGCAATGCGTTTGCTCATCTGATTATTCCGAGACGGTGGCATTCTGCCCTTGCAAAGGCTGGAAATCATCAAAACGTGTCACATAAGTTTCAGGCTTGCTGATGATCAGTTGCTGGCATAGTTCACCGCGCTCCAGATATTTAATTTCAAAATGGGTACGCGCCGAATCTGCAGCAATCACTTCTTTGACAAAAGGTAGCTTCCAGAGCTCTCGCACTTGTATTTCTGCTTCTTCGATATAGGCAGGAATATTACTGGCCAGCGTAATCGTTCCACCGGTTTTCACGCGGGAAAGCAGAAACTCAAAAAATGGCATATTGACCCAGCGCTGTGCCGGATTATGCGGTTCAGGATTTGGATATAAAATAAAGAATTGTTCTACCTGCTGCGGATACAGTGCATGCACGATCCACGGTAAAGCATCGGCATGAACGGTTTGTAAATTAGTTTGACCCTCAACAGCATGCTGTTTTTGCATCGCCAGAAATTTTTCACGGGTACGTTCAATTGCAATCAGTTGAGTGTCGGGATTGTTCTTGCTGAATAACAAGGCATGTTTACCTTTACCCGCTCCCACTTCAACGCAGACCGGTTCAGGACTGATGCTTTGAAAATCACGGGGCGCATGCATACGCTGTGCTTGAAATTGACGAATCGGCATAATCAGATCAAACTAATAAAAACCGCATAAGTCTAACAAGCGCGGCTATATTTGCCTAATCGAACCTTTATTTTTCTTTGGAGTCGTCCCATGCCTACCACTTTAAACTGTCCGCGCTGTGGCAAGCTGACCACATGGGAAGATAATGAATTCCGTCCTTTTTGCTCAGAACGTTGCAAGATGATTGATCTGGGGGCTTGGGCCAATGAGGAATATAGTTTGCCCACCCAAGATGCACCGCAAGCCGATAACAGCGAAGAATAAAGGTCTTCCCTGTCGAAAATTCTGTCTGAAAGCAGAATCTTGTCGAAATTAAGTAGGGTGTGTTGACACTTTTAGCTTAAAAAAATAGCGAAGTAGTAAAATCAAATCGCCAAACCCAATTTTACTATTCGCTATGCCTCGTACCATGCTGACAGATCAACACTGGCAAAAGTTGAAAGTTATTCTGCGTAATTTATCCATTCACCACAACTCAAATTTACGCAATTTTATTGAAGCTATTCTTTATAGAATTAGAACAGGCTGTCCGTGGCGAGATATTCCTTGCTGTTTTGGTCATTCAAACTCTATTTTCAAACGTTTTAATCGTTGGTCAAGCAGCGGTAAGTTACTTAGATTATTCAAATTACTAGCCTCATGCCCCGATATGGAGTGGATTTTTATTGATGGCTCTCATGTACGTGCTCATCAACATTCTGCCGGCATAGCGAATCAATCTATTTCTAAAAGTGTAGGAGGAAACTCCTCAAAAATACATTTGATTGTTGATGCACATGGCAATCCTATTGATTTCATGATTACCGATGGAACCACACATGATGTTAAAGTTGCACCTGATTTAATATCAACATTAGATTTAAAAGAGACAAAAGTGGTATGTGCAGATAAAGGCTATGATTCAGAACTACTGCGTGAACAGATCAGGAAAACAGGGACTAAAGCGAATATACCAAAGAAAACAAATAGCCAATCGAACAATGACCATATGGACTGGTATTTATATAAAATCAGGCATTTAGTTGAAAATATGTTTTGTAGATTAAAGCAATTTAGAGGAATAGCTACTCGATATGACAAGCTCAAAAGAAATTATCAAAGTTCTGTTGCTTTAGCCTGTATATTTTTATGGCTACCTTTATAAGGTTAATTATGAACAGTAAATGTCAACAGACCCTAAATAAATCATATGAATTTTATAAAATTACTTAGATAAAGCAACACGAATTAACATCTTTCATAAAGCCTTAGTATTATTGTTCTACTCTAAATTTTCACATTATTTTTAGAGCAATAATATGGGTTATATTATTTTAAGAGTCATATTAATTGGGGTTGGTCTACTCGCACTTCTTTCGTTGGGAGTCGGCATTTTCCAACAAGATAGTTTATTTATTGTATTGGGTGTGCTTTTTGCTTTTGCCGCTTGGCTCATACACATGCAAACGCGACAACTTCGCAATAATCCCTTTTCAGAATAAAGATAAAAGACCAAACTATGTTGGTCTTTTATTTACGCTTTTAACCCGCTTTACCTGCAACAAACGGATTATGCTGCTTTTCAAAACCAATGGTGCTGATCGGCCCATGTCCTGAAATGAATTGAGTTTCATCTGGCAGGCTGAAACATTCACGCTGAATTGAATCTAAGAGCTGTTGATGATTGCCACGCGGGAAATCAGTCCGGCCAATTGAGCCTTTGAACAAGACATCACCTGTCCATAACAAGTCATAATTTTTGTTATAGAACATCACGTGACCCGGCGTATGGCCTGGAGCAAAACGCACTTCGAACTCCTCATTGCCGAGTTTGAGCACTTCACCACCTTCCAGCCACTGGGTCACTTCAACTTTTTCCGGAATCGGAAAACCATAACGTGCCGAAACTTCTTGAATCATGTCAAGCCAGAATGCATCTTCCTTATGTGGTCCGATTACCGGTACATTCCAGGCCTTTTTTAATGCACCCACCGCACCCGCATGATCCAGATGGCCATGAGTGAGCCACAAGGCTTTAACCGTTAAACCCAGCGCTTCAACTTCAGCTTTGAGTTTTTCAGGTTCGCCCCCTGCATCAATCAAAATGGCTTCTTTAGTGTCCGCATCCCAAACGATCGAACAGTTTTGCTGAAATGCAGTAACCGGAACAATTTTGACTTGTAACATGGGGTGAAAAACCTCGGGCAAGTTAATGAGCAAGTGTCTGTGTCAATGCATCCAGATTAGCCTGTAGCAGACTATTGAGCAATCGCAAATGATCTTCACGGCTATTTAAAGCAGGAATATAACTATAGCTTTCACCGCCGAGTGCTTTAAAAGCCTCGGCATTTTCAATTGCCAGCTCTTCAAGCGTTTCCAGACAGTCCGCGGAAAATGCCGGACTCATCACCTGAATTGATTTCACCCCCTGTTTCGCCCAATCTTCAAGCAAAACATCGGTATAGGGCTTGATCCATTCCTGCTTGCCAAACCGTGACTGGAAGCTGATCGCATATTGATCTTCGCTTAAACCCAGGGCTTTAGCTAACAGCTTACCAGTTATGCGGCAACGGTCGGCATAAGGATCGCCTTTATCGGCATAGGGCTGTGGAATGCCGTGGAAAGACATTAACAATTTTTCTGGCTTACCATGAATTGCCTGATAGTCACGTACACTTTGAGCCAGCGACTGGATAAATAAAGGATGTTGATAATAATCCCGGATCACTGTCAAACCGGGTAAATTGCGCTGTTGAACCACCCATTTCGCCACTGCATCGTATAAAGGTGCGGTCGACGTGGCTGAATATTGGGGAAACAGGGGAAATAGAATCACGTGTTCCTGTGGCTGCGCGGAGACTTGTGCCAAGACATCCTGAATGTTGGGATTGCCATAGGTCATGGCGGGCACCACATTCAGTTCAAACTGTGGATACAGCTGGGTGAGATGTGTCTTGACTGCGCTGACCTGCTCAAACAGAATTTCACGCATCGGTGAATCCTGTCCCCATACTTGTGCATAAGCCTGTGATACCCGCTTTGGACGGAAGGGTAAAATGAATAAGCGCAGAATGATTTGCCAAATCGGTTTGGGAATCTCAATCACACGCTGGTCGGATAAAAACTGCTTGAGAAAACGGCGTACCGCAGGAATCGTAGGCTCATCTGGTGTGCCCAAGTTTGCCAATATAATCGTCACTTTCGCTTTAGCAGTAGAATACATTCAGTTCGTCCGTCAGGATATCAACCCCTGTACTTTAACAGCTTTTTATTTATTCTCTCTATGGATTAATACGCTGACTTATATTGAAAAGTGCGATCTAAATCCAGCAAGCTGCTATCCAGCAATTTTTGCGCTTTTGGCGTGATCTGCCACAGCATGCGCTGTCGGTCATCACGACCGGATGGCACAATCCAGTCATTCTGGCGCATTTGAATTTTTAAACTATGCAAGGCACGGATATTCATCTGGGCACGCGCCACTGCATGTGCACGCGGCATCTGTACCCGTGCATCCTGCAAACCGGTTTCATTCAGATATTCATTCATGCGCTTCGAGAAAAATTCCTCAGGGGTCGGATTGACAAAGGTGGAGCCCAGCAACGCCAACAATTGTGCCCAAGTCAGTTTCTTCTGGACTTTGATTTCCTTGAAGTTACCATCCTGATAAGCATGCATCCGGTATTCAAAAGAAAAAATTTCATGCATCGCTACTTTGGGCAAGCTTAGGAATGGATCAACTTCTGCAGTTCCACCATCACGTTCCAGTTGAGCCACTTTGGCTTTCAGCTGGTCAATTTCGTCATGTAGCGCCTGAGTATTTTGCGGACGCACCCAGCCAGTCACCGGATAGCGCTCCAACATTTGCGGCATGTTAAAACGCACTGCCATTTCCAGATCGCGCAGGCTGCGGTAAGTAAAGACCTGATCGACTTCCTGCTGTAATAACTGACGGAATTCCTTAAATTTTTCCTGTAATTCCGGTTTGGCATCATGCAATGCACTTTCACGTGATGCCGGATCATCATGCATAAACACAATAATCGGTTTTTGCTTGGTCACTGCATAAATATATTCGAGATGCATATAGCCAACACCCGATACCGACTGCTCTCCATACTGGCTTCCCAGCAGAATCACGACATAATCACAGTCATCAATCTGGCGGCGTGCAAATGCAGTATTCAGCGGTGTACGCTGTTCCAGTCCCCACGAGAAAAACCCCATTCCTACCAGTGTTTGAGACAGAATGATACGCTCCGGTTGCATTTCTGCCCCAGAGGTTGAGATGAACACTTGGTACCGTTTATCCAGCATGGGCTATCCTCTTCTCCTGTACATTTGGGTAAAAAATGCATCATCACATGCTTCTTTACCCAATATGGCCACCCCACAATCAAAATATCTTTCTTCTTAAATTATAAAAATGAGTTTTAAACTGCACTCATATTACTGACCTGCCATTTTAAATCGGCCGGAATCAGGTGCTGCAAAATCGGTCGGAGCTGTTCAGCATTCTGCCCACTCACCACCAATTCAATTTTCACGCTTTCTTTAGACTCATGCTCAAATAATAACCCATTTTTAATTAAAATTCGGGCCGTTTGTCTTGCAACCGCGAATCCTGAGTCAATTAATGTCAGCTTTTGACCAAAAATATACTGAATTGACGATTTTAGGAAGGGGTAATGTGTACATCCTAATACTAAATAATCAGCGCCCTGATCTACAACTGGTTGTAAAATCTCTTTTAATGTCTGCAAACAGGCTGCACTCATCTGCTCTCCAGCCTCAACAAAAGGCACCAGATCCAGACTGGTCACAGGCAGGACTTTGACTTGAGCCGGTTCGGCAAAACGGGAAATGACATCTTTAATCAGCTGGCCGCGGAAGGTTGCAGGCGTGGCCAATACCGCCACAGTTTTCGACTGGGTATTCAGGACGGCCGGTTTAAGTGCGGGTACTAAACCGATAATCGGAAAGTTTTCACCATAATAGTCACGCAAATAATCCAGACTAAAAGCGGAAGCGGTATTACAAGCCACCACCGCAACTTTACAACCTTGACGATAAAGCCATTCAATCGCCTGAGCCGTCAGGGCACGAATTTCCTGATCATCTCTCGGGCCATAAGGCACATGCGCAGTATCCGCATAATAGACAAAACGCTCGTTAGGCAAATGGCGGGCAATTTCCAGGGCGACTGACAAGCCGCCTACGCCTGAGTCAAAAATACCAATCGGCGCATCTGCCATGGCATTGGGCATCGGGTCTAATAGCTGGGAAATGGGTTGAATAGCGCTCATAACGTTGCAAGTGGCTTGTTTGAAATTTCTAGCGATCAAGCTTAAACCTCAGGTGCTCAAATGCAAGTCTAAATCACCACTTTTCAAACTTAAAACGGTTTCGCCTGCCGGATTTTCATCAAGCTCTCCCATCTCGACCAGATGTAAAAATGCAGCGTGCTGGATTAGGGCATTGATCCCGAAACGCACATGCACATAAGGCCGTAGTTCACCTTTATATTCACGCATAAAGATTGGATGTTCAGCATCGACAACAATCAGGTCTTGCGTAGTCGTGCCCAGTTGCAGATAAGTCACTCCATTGATCTCGACCTGATCGACCTGATTGACAAATAAAGGTTCATCTTCCACTTCAATTTCAATCATTTCTACTGGTGTTTTTAGATAGAATTTATCGTTTTCTTTCCAGAGCACCGTTGCAAACAGGTCAATCATGGGCTGACGCTTGATCAATTGACCTTCGTGCCACCATTCTCCATTGGCTAAAACTTTCAGATCCATTGTGCCACAATGCTTTGGCTGCCATTGCTCCAAAGGGGGAATTGACCTTTTGTGACTGCCCTGTGCATCTTTTAAGTATTGTGCGATATCCATTAAATTTTTATCATCGGGATAAGTTACTTTTTTCGTCGGATTTGTGCTGGGTACTGGCTTATCCATAAAAGAAGACCTTAATGACGGAAAAATAATATGTTTCAGCCAATTGGCTAAAACCGGCTTTAAAACTATACTAGCCCAGATTATCAAAGACACCAGCATTTTTGTGTCTAGGAACCAAGAACACTTATGGCAGCACCCAACCATCCGGTTATGGTTGCCACCGAATAGTAATATGAGGAGTCCTACATGGAACACATCGAACGTGAATCGATGGAGTTTGACGTCGTCATCGTAGGCGCAGGCCCTGCGGGTCTTTCTGCTGCGATCAAAATCCGTCAACTTGCAATTGAAAACAACTTAAACGATTTGTCCGTTTGTGTCGTAGAAAAAGGCTCCGAAGTCGGTGCACATATTCTGTCTGGTGCTGTGCTTGAACCACGTGCCATGAACGAGTTGTTCCCGGACTGGAAAGAACAAGGTGCCCCGCTCAATGTGCCGGTGACTGAAGATAAAACCTTCTTCCTGCTGTCAGATGAAAAATCACAGGAAGCACCACACTGGATGGTACCTAAAACCATGCATAACGATGGCAACTATGTCATCTCGCTCGGCAACGTGGTGCGCTGGTTAGGCCAGAAAGCCGAAGAACTGGAAGTGTCGATCTTTCCGGGCTTTGCCGCGTCTGAAATTCTGTATCATGCCGATGGCACAGTCAAAGGCATCCAAACCGGTGACATGGGCATTGGTAAAGATGGCGAACCGACGCATAACTTTACCCCGGGTTATGAACTGCATGCCAAATACACGTTATTTGCTGAAGGTTGCCGCGGTCACTTAGGTAAGCGTTTAATCCAGAAGTTCAACCTGGACAAGGACGCTGATCCGCAACACTACGGTATCGGCATTAAAGAGTTGTGGGAAATCGATCCTGCCAAGCACAAACCGGGTCTGGTGATGCATGGTGCCGGTTGGCCACTTTCTGAAACCGGTTCTTCAGGCGGCTGGTGGCTCTACCACGCCGAGAACAATCAGGTAACCCTAGGCATGATCGTGGATCTTTCTTACACTAACCCGCATATGTATCCGTTCATGGAAATGCAGCGCTGGAAAACCCATCCTTTAATCAAGCAATATCTGGAAGGTGGTAAGCGTATTTCCTATGGTGCGCGTGCCGTGACCAAAGGTGGCTTTAACTCACTACCAAAATTCACTTTCCCAGGTGGCTCGTTAATTGGTGATGATGCAGGCTTCCTGAACTTTGCCAAGATCAAAGGCTCACATACGGCGATGAAATCCGGCATGCTCTGCGGTGAAGCGGTGTTTGAAGCGATTGCGGCCGGTGTAGAAAAAGGCGGTGATCTGGCGGTGGCACGTGTTGTAGAGGGTGAAGATTTCTTTGTGAAAGAACTCACCGCATATACCGACAAGTTTAACAACAGCTGGCTAAAAGAAGAACTCTATAACTCGCGTAACTTTGGTCCGGCAATGCACAAGTTCGGTCAATGGATCGGGGGTGCCTTTAACTTCATCGACCAGAACGTGTTTAAAGTGCCGTTCACCCTGCACGATCTGGTTCAAGATCATGCTGCGTTAAAAACCCAGGCAGCTGAAAGTTTCAAGCCGACCTATCCAAAACCGGATGGCAAGCTGACTTTTGACCGTTTGTCTTCGGTGTTTGTCTCGAACACGGTCCATGAAGAAAACCAGCCAGCACATTTGAAACTGACCGATGCTTCAATTCCGGTGGAAGTAAATCTACCGAAATGGGATGAGCCTGCACAGCGTTACTGCCCGGCGGGTGTCTATGAAATCATGGAAAATAATGACGGTTCAAAACGCTTCCAGATCAATGCAGCAAACTGTGTGCACTGCAAGACCTGTGACATCAAGGATCCGTCCCAGAACATCACATGGGTAACACCGGAAGGTGGTGGTGGTCCAAATTACCCGAATATGTAAGGTAATCATCAGATAAAAAATAAACCCGCTTTTAAGTGGGTTTATTTATGGATAAATATTAATAATTTCAGTTCCTGTCCATTCATCTATTTAATTAAGCAGATTTTTGAAATTTTATTTTCTAAATAAGACAAATGTTTGAGCTCATCAGCCCTTGGTATTTTTAGCCACCTTTCTTCACTAAATAATGAAATTCTTTATTGCCATTTTCATCCAGACGTTCTTCCTGCAAGAGCAACTCATGCCCCAAATGCATACAGAATTTTGGAATATCCCACGACGTTGAATTATCCGTGGCAAACACCTCAACTACATCACCTGCCTTTGATTTACGGATCGCCTGATGCAACATCATCACTGGCTCAGGACAACGCAAACCTCGGGTATTCAATTGCAGACTTGGAATAATTTCAGTTGGGGACATCGATAGACTCAGGATGGAAAGACCGTCATATTTTAGCATAAAGCTGCGATTACATTGCTGCTTTGCATACGTGGCCAGTTTTAAAATCAGCGCTGACTCACGCGATCAAGACTGTGCATCATATTTACAATAGACAAGCGTATTTTCTGCGGTATGATAAAACCACGTTTTTTTAGATATTAAGAGTCTTCAGGAAAAATCATGCACGAGGAATCAGGCCCGTCGTGGGGTATGCGCGGCTTACGCAAATGGCTGGGAACTGCACCCGAAACTCGCGACGAACTGCTAAAATTAGTACAAGATTCACGTCGATTTTTAGAACCCGATACTGTTGCCATGCTTGAGGGCGTTCTTGACCTCCCGGCAACCAAAATTCGTGAAGTCATGACGCCTCGCACGTCCATGATCAGCTTGCAGGAAGATGACCAGCTGCTGGATATCCTGCATGTACTGGTCGAGTCTGCGCATTCACGTTTTCCGGTATTTTCATCCGATCAGACCGATAATGTAGTCGGTATTCTATTGGCCAAGGATTTATTGCCTTTTCTGACTGAACCGACGGCCAAGGTCGATATTCGCGCGCTCATGCGTCAACCTTTGTTTGTTCCGGAAAGTGCCCGCTCCGATCAGGTGCTGCGCATGTTAAAGAATACCCAGACGCATATTGCGGTGGTGATTGATGAATACGGTACGACTTCGGGTCTGGTGACACTGGAAGATATTTTGGAAGAAATTGTCGGTGAAATTGAAGATGAACATGACAATGCTGACGAAGAAGCATACTACATTGTTCCGGATAACGACCCGACTACCGCCAATACCTGGGTAGTCCAAGCCCTGACTCCGATTGAGTATTTCAATAATATGCTGGATGCGACTTTCCCTGATGATGAAGTGGAAACCATGGGCGGCTTGTTATTACAGGAAATTGGTCTGGTGAGTGACCTTGAAGGTCAAACCATTGAACTGGAAAACTGGCAATTTACCATTCTTGAGGCGGATTCACGCTCTATTCATCTAATTCGAGCCGTGCGCCAATGAGAGCGTATTTCGATAAGCTGTTGAGTTCGTCTCAACAGCAAAAACCTTTGCCGCTAATCTATCCTGTTTTAATTGCCTTATTTGCAGGTGCTATCTTTAGTTTGGCACTAGCCCCTTATCATTACTGGTGGCTGGCGATTCTGTCTCCAGCACTGCTCTATGCTTGCCTGCGCGGACGTAGCGCAAAACAGGCCTTTGGCATTGGCTGGGCTTATGGGATTGGCTTGTGGTTTGTCGGCGCATTCTGGCTCTATACCTCGATTCATGTCTATGGCGATACCAGTGCATTTCTCAGCGTTGTAATGATCCTGATCATGGCACTGGTGATGGGCCTGTTTAGTGCCGTTCAAACGTTTGTCTATCGCTGCTTTTTCCCGGAAACCCCTTTAACCTTTGCCCCGCTCTGGGTGCTGTTTGAATGGTCCAAGACCTGGGTCTTTACCGGTTTCCCGTGGCTATTTGCTGGCTATGCCTTTACCGAACGCTACTTGGATGCTTATGCGCCTTTATTCGGGGTGTTCGGGGTGTCTTTCGTGGTGATCATTCTGGCCTGTGCACTGGTTGAAATTCTGAATAAACGCCTGTTCTGGGCTATTCCTTCGGCAGTTTTATTACTCGGTGCCTGGGGCGCAGCACAGCTGACGTTTGTTGAGCAAAAAAATCAAAAGCCTTTAACGGTTTCCCTGATTCAGGGCAATATTCCGCAAGACTTGAAATGGCTAACTGAATATCAGGTGAAGACCTTATTGATTTATGCCAATTTGAGTAGAACCGAATGGGGCCGTGATCTGATCGTCTGGCCGGAATCTTCGATTCCCATGTTCCAGACTGATATTGAAGCCTTTCTGGAGGCCATGAAAGTACAAGCTGAAAAATCAGGCACTGCATGGGTGACCGGCATTCCATATTGGGATTTAGCCGAATCGCAGACTGCGGGCTATCCAAAATATTACAATAGTATTATGGCCAGTGGCGATGAATCCGATGGCCTATACAAGAAGCAACGACTGGTTCCCTTTGGTGAATATATCCCCTTATCAGGCTGGCTGAGCTGGGTCTTGCCAGGTCTGCAAAATGATCCTTCCATGAGTGGTTTTACCCGGGGCGCAGATCATCAAAAACCATTGAATGTGAAAAATCATCCATTGGGTTCTGCAATTTGCTATGAAGTGGCCTACCCGAATTTGACCCGTCGCAATGCCAGCCAAAGTGATTTTCTGGTGACCGTGTCTAATGATGCCTGGTTTACCGGCACGGCAGGACCATTACAGCATCTGCAAATGGTGCAAATGCGTGCTAAAGAAAATGGCCGCTGGTTTATTCGCGCCACCAATACCGGTGTAACCGCCTTTATTGACCACAATGGCCACATCGTGAAAAAAGCCCCGGTGGATCAGGAAGCGGTATTACGTAGTGAACTTCCAGCCATGCAGGGCGAAACGCTGTATATGAAACTCAGTGATTGGCCAGTGATGATCTTCTCAGTTCTGCTTTTGCTTATTGGATGGCGCTTCCGTCCACGTAAAGTGGATGTCAGCTTTAAGTCAAGAAGATAATTTCTTCAAGTCCCTCTTTTATAAAGAGGGATTTAGGGGATTCCTGAATATAGCACCTTATCAATCCCTCCTAAGCTCCCTTTATGAAAGCGAAGAACACTCAAGGCAATAAAAAACCGAGGTCACAGCCTCGGTTTTTTATCTCTTTAAAACTTAAAACTGTATAGCGAGATAACACACCATACTGGCAAGAGACAACATCGGCACATGACGATACAGGTTAACCAGTGTCTGCTCAAATACTGAACCTTGTTCGGCTTGAATGCGAACTACACTCGCGTTTAATGCGGACCAGAAACATAGGGCCAATAAACTGCTCATCAAGCTGATAGCAAAAAAGGCCACCACAATCTGGCTGCTGCCTTCGGTGCTCTGCCATAAATGGACGATTCCCTGACTGATCGGCAGCATGCTTAAAACCAGAAGAACAGATTTCAGCATCGACCAATGAAATTGATTGATTTCATCTCCCAAGATAAATGCTTTCATGTGCTTCTCCGTTGGCGAGTCAAGTGCCATTCAGATCATTATGAGCTTTTTTAAATAAATAGAAAGTGTATGTTTATTCATATTTTACGAGAATTGTAATAGATAAATATGGGAATAATTCTTATTATAACTCGCATATCGTTTTTATTAATTCATTATTATAAATATCATTAACTTACATTACATTTAATAATTAATAGTTATTATCACTTCACTTCGTATTGAAATAGCTTATTAAGTGAAGTGATATATACCATCTATCGAGAATTTATAATGATTCTCAATTAAGGCTGATAATAAATATCGGCATCTGTTCCTTCACCACCCGATTGACCATCTGCACCAAATGAATACAGATCAAAGCTGCGACCATCGGTACCCGGAATCACATATTGCAGTTCATTATCCCAGCTGTCTTTTGGAAAACCGCCTTTAACATAACCGCCCGGCACCCAGTTTTTTGCAGTCGCTGGCTGGTTCACCAGTGCATCCAGACCACCTTCCTGCATACTTGGATACTTGCCATTGTCCAGCTTGTATTGATCCAGTGAACCCGCAATACTCTGCAACTTGATCACGGTGGTATCGACTTTGGCCTTTTCACCGCGTCCCATCACGTTCGGAACGATCAGCGCAGCAAGTACACCGAGAATAACAATCACCACCATGACTTCGATTAACGTAAAGCCTGTCTGTTTATTTAATTCATTCCTTTTCATTCAATCTCTCTCACTTATTTGCATTATTCAGACCACTTGAATCTTGATCACAGCAAAATTCTAACTGGTTACTGTTTAAATCATATTATTCATATTTACAATTGGCAGCATCACTGCTATCACAATGACCAGAACAATACTGGCCATCAGGACCAGCATTAAAGGTTCCAGCAAAGCCAGTAAAGTTGAAATCAGGGTGGTCACTTCACGATCCTGCATCTGTGAAGCACGCTCCAGCATTCGGTCGAGCTCACCGGATGCCTCGCCACTTCTGATCATTTGTACCATCATCGGCGGGAAATAACCACTGCGTTCCAGTTGGGTTGCCAGGTTACCGCCTTCGGTCACTTTTTCCGCTGCCAGATTCACCGCATCACGGATTACCCAGTTATTGCTGACTGCAGCACCAATGCGCAGTGCATCGACCAGCGGCACGCCAGACTGGGTCAAAATGGATAAGGTACTGGCAAAACGTGCGGCATTAATCCCGCGTGACAATTTGCCGAATAAAGGTAATTTTAAGGTCAGACGGTCAAAGGCATAATGCCCGGCTGTGGTTCTTAAAAACCGGACCAACAGGAAAATCCCCAAAGCCCCACCGATCAATAAAAATGGCCAGGCAATGCGGATAAAATCACTGGCTTTCATCAAGGCCACGGTAATCCACGGCAAGGCATCTTTACTCTGGTCAAAGGTCTTGACGATATCTGGCACCACATAGGTCATCAGCCCCATCACGATCGCAAAGGACATCAGCATCAGGATAATCGGATAGACCATTGCACCCTGAATTTTTTTCTGCATGGCAAACCGGTTTTCGGTATAGTCAGCCAACTGATCCAGAATCAGGTCCAGATGTCCGGAACGTTCACCGGCGGCAATTGTGGCAATATACAGTTCAGGAAAACGTCCGGATTGTTGCAAGCCCTGCGCCAGACTATGCCCTTCCAGCACTTTGGAGCGCACTGACATCAGCAGGTTTTGTACATGTACTTTTTCACTTTGCTTGCCGACGGCACGAATCGCTTCTTCCAGTGGAATCGCAGCAGCGACCAGCACGGATAATTGCCGGGTCATCAGAGCCAGATCATAGGCGGTGATGCTTTTTTCAAACCATTTTCGACGATGATGTTGATCTTTTTTTTCAACAGGATCAACAGAGACAGGAATAAGTGCTTTATCCCGTAATTGTTGCCGGATCTGACGTGCAGAATCCCCCTCCAGCACGCCTTTTTGCTGCTTTCCTGAAGCATCAAGCGCAATAAACTGATATGCAGGCATTGTAATGCTCTAATTTTCCAAAATTTTGCTCAACGCTGTTGCGTCAGACCACCGAAATCATTCATATTCTTTGATATAAATTATCTGCTCACTTTAACATAATCGAACTTTAAGCACGACGAAATTTCTTCAGGATCTCCACCCCAAGATATGCAAAATTCTCACACCGATTCAAATCCAATTTATCGCGTACGCGTTGCTGTATCTGTACATGTATTTGATTGTTTTGATTACACGATGAGTGCAGAACAATTTGAACAAGCTCAGATTGGCACACGTGTACTGGTGTCGTTTGGTCGGCAGAATCTGGTCGGGGTGATTATTGAAAAACTGTCCGCAGATACTCCTCTCGACCCACGCTTTAAACTTAAGGCTGTGACCGAACTACTCGATGAACGCGCCATTATAGATAGCAAAGTTTTAAGTTTGTTGACATGGTCAGCGCAGTATTATCAGTTTCCGATCGGTGAAGTCATCCACAGTGCCCTGCCGACCCTGCTGCGTCAGGGCAAGCCTTATAACCTGCTGGCCCGTACCTGGAAATTGCTGGACCCTGATGCCGAGGCCAAAGTACGCCGTTCGGACAAGCAGCAGGAAGCCTACCGGATTTTAAAACTGCATCCGGTCGGGACTACTGAAAATGTGCTGAATATGGCCGGGATTGAAACCGCGACCTTAAAAGCACTGGAGAAAAAAGAGATTTGCGCCTGTGTACTGGAGCCACAAGATTTCAGTCCACAGCCAGTGCAATTGGCACAGATGCCGCTGACCGCCAATCCTGAACAAAAACATGCAGTCGAACAGGTATTAAAATATCGCAATCAATATCAAGCTTTTTTACTGGATGGTCTGACCGGTAGCGGTAAAACTGAAGTGTATTTGCAGATCATGGAACAGGTACTAAAACAGGGCAAACAGGTGCTGGTGCTGGTGCCGGAAATCGGCCTGACGCCGCAAACCATCAGCCGTTTTCAGTCCCGTTTTCATTGCCATATTGCGTTGCTGCACTCCGGTTTGAATGATTCCAAACGGCTACAGGCCTGGCAGTCGGCAGAAACTGGCAAAGCCTCGATTGTGCTTGGGACACGTTCCGCCATTTATACGCCAATGCCGAATCTGGGCCTGATCATTCTGGATGAAGAACATGACCTGTCCTTTAAACAGCAGGAAGGCTTCCGCTATCATGCCCGAGATGTCGCCCTGTACCGCGGCCATTTACAGCAATGTCCAGTACTGCTGGGATCAGCGACGCCAAGCATTGACAGTTATGCACTGGTTGAACATGGCAAGATGCAGGTGCTGGAGCTGAACCAGCGTGCCGGCACGGCCTTGATGCCCAAAATCCATATTCTGGATTTAAAAGTTGCACAAAAAAAGCATGGGATTAGCCTGCAATTGATTCAGGACATCAAAAAGCGCCTGGAGAAAAAAGAACAGGTACTGATTTTTTTAAACCGCCGTGGCTATGCCCCCGTCCTGCTTTGTGGCAGCTGTGGCTGGCAGGCGCAATGTCCGCACTGTGATGCCAACTTCACTGTACACCGTCAGCCTTATCAGCATCTGCATTGCCATCACTGCGGTACTATTCACCGTATGCCGGAACACTGCCCGCAATGTCAGCATCAGGAACTGGTTACACTGGGTATGGGCACCGGCAAAGTCGAAGAACATTTAAATGAGCTATTTCCGGATTTTGAGGTGATTCGAGTCGATCGCGATTCCACCAGTCGGGTCGGCAGCTGGCAAAAAATCTATGACAAGATTCAGAAAAGCGAACCGGCGATTCTACTCGGCACCCAGATGCTGGCCAAGGGGCATCATTTTCCTTATGTGACGCTGGTGGCGATTCTGGATATTGATTCCGGTCTGCTGAGTGTGGACTTCCGTGCTACTGAACGGACTGCGCAACTGATCGTGCAAGTGGCTGGCCGTGCCGGACGTGGTGAACATAAAGGCGATGTTTATCTGCAGACCCTCAGACCTGATCATGCCCTGCTGAACACCTTAGTGAATGAAAATTATCGCGTATTTGCCCAGCAGACCTTAAAAGAACGGCAGATGGCCAGAATGCCGCCCTACCGTTATGCCATCCTGATTCGCTGTGAATCCAAGGATCAGGCACAAAATACCGAATTCTTACAGAAACATGCAGCACTCCTCAGGCAATATCCTGATCTGGCGCTGGACATCTGGGGACCGATTCCTGCACCTATGGAACGTAAGGCCGGACGCTATCAGTCGCATATGGTGCTATTGTCAGCGGATCGTCCACGTTTGCATTACTATGTGCGTAGCTGGTGGCAAAACATGCTGCAGGACAAACCTTCTAGCATGAAGCTCACGCTGGACATCGACCCTCAGGAACTGAGCTAAAAGATATTGCGCCTGAGGATCGATCTGGAATACGAAACTGCAAGTCTGGATCAAGAATAAATTTAGGGCAGGAAAATGTCGATACTGTTACAAATAACACTGGTTCTGGTCATTGCACTGTTGATAGTGCCACTGAGTAAAAGGCTCAGATTGCCAAGTGTGCTGGGCTATCTGTTAACAGGGATCATCTTAAGTCCAAGCCTTTTGCACCTGATTCAGACACCCGAAGTCATGAGTAGTTTCATGCAAGTCAGCCTGATGGCACTGATGTTCTGGATCGGCCTGCAACTCAGACCACAACGCATTGTGCAGATTAATCCCTCCCTGTGGATGATGGCTGCTTTACAGGTACTAATCAGCACCCTGATTTTCACGCTCATGGCCTGGGTTTTCCTTCAGCAAAGCCTACTCGCCAGCATTGTAATTGGACTCGCCGGCAGTTTGTCCGCCATGACTCTGGTGATTCAACATCTCAATCATCAGGAACAGTTCGCCACCAGTTATGGCCAGCAGGCCTATTCGATCCTGCTGGTTCATTCCCTGTTGGCCATTCTGGTGATTGCAGCTATTCCCCTATTTGCCGGGATTCGCTCGACTGAACATGGGGTGGCCTACTTTGCTGCCCTCATCGCGACGTTGAGCGGTCTGTTCCTGTGTAATCGTTACCTGATGCAGCCGTTGTATCGCTGGATTGCTAAAAGTGGCAGTCACGAACTGCATGCGATTGTAGCGATTGCGGTGACCTTGGCATTATTGGTGCTGATGAATACCCTCGGACTGAATCTATTTCTCGGTGCCTTATTTGCCGGCATTTTATTGGCAGATTCAGATTTCAGGCCTGCGGTAGAAAGTACGATTCGGCCTTTTCAGGGCCTGTTGATGGGCTTGGCATTTATCAGTCTAGGCATGTCACTGCACTTAGCTGATCTGCTAAATTTTCCCTGGATGATTCTGGGCGGCACCCTCACTTTAATCTTGGGCAAGTTTGCAATCAGTCTAGCATTGGCGCGTTATCATCAAAATAGCTGGCGCAATAGTACCTTGCTAGCAGCCAGTCTGGCACAAGGTGGCGAATTTGCCTTACTCGCACTGGTGATTGCGGTATCCGACCAGATTATTACGGCCGATCTACTCTCTCCCTTGCTGTGGATGGTGAGTTTTTCCTTGCTGCTGACGCCAGCATTTTATTGGTTATTGCACAGTCAGATCCTACCGCATCTGGATCGTCACAATCATCTGGCAGCGACCTTCGAAACTGATCTCAATCCTCAAACCAGTACACCGATTCTGCTGATTGGCTTTGGCCGCTTCGGGCAAATTATCGCCCGGATTTTACTGCAGCAGCAACACGCCTTTAGTGTCATGGACAGCACTGTGCCAGCCACTGAGCTTCTGGCGCAGTACGACATCCCTTTCTATCAGGCAGATGCGACAGAACCGGCAGCCTTGATGCAGGCAGGGGTTGCCACGGCGCAACAGGTCATTGTCGCCATTGATGATATTGAAGACTCGATGCTGATCGTGCGGCATCTGCGGCTGAATTATCCTGAAATCAGTTTATGGGTACGTGCCCGTGACCGGCATCATGTGCATTTATTACAGGATTTGGGCGTGAAACACATCTGGCGTGAAACTTATCTTTCAGCTTTAGAACTCAGTCAGGCCTTACTAAACCAGCTCAATCCTGACCCGGAAGAAAGCCTGCAACAGATTCAAAACTTCCGTGAACAGGATGAAAAGTTGCTCAATAGTCAATATCATCTGGATCCGGATGAACATCCAAATTATGAAAATCAGCGCAGCAGTTTGGCTGAACTGGAGCATCTGTTTACCCAGGATCAACGCCATAAAGTGCAAAAACAGGCTAAACAGCAGCAACAGGATACAAACGGCGCAGGAATTGATACGTTAAGAGATGAACTGTCCTAACTTGTGTTTTACAATAATGACACCATTAAAGCAGGGTTATGGAGAATTTTATGTCTGATTTACGCCAACGCTTTTTTATTGAAGATAGCCCTGTTCGTGGTGAAGTGGTGCATCTTGAAGAAGCTTTACAAACCATTTTAGCGCAACGTGACTATGCGCCTGCAGTTAAAATCCTGCTAGGTGAAATGCTTAGTGCCACTGCACTGCTGGCCAGCACATTGAAGATTAAAGGGCGTATCAGCCTGCAAATTCAGGCATCGGGCACATTTAAATGGGCTATGGCTGAATGTAACCATTTGGGTGAAGTTCGCGCTCTGGCTGACTATGAAGAAGATCCGCACTTTCTGGTCGGTGAAGACAGTAGTACAGTGTTGAAATCACTCACCTCTCCGGTTCTATTCATCAATATCGAACCAGAATTTGGTGAGCGTTATCAGGGGATTGTACCCCTTGATAAAGAAAATCTGGCGGGCTGTCTGATGCAGTATTATGACCTGTCTGCACAGATTCCGACGCGTATTGTACTGGCAAGTGACCATCAGCGTGCAGGTGGTTTACTGATTCAGTTATTACCACGTAATAGTGAAGAAGAACAACGCCGGGTAGATGAAGATCTATGGCCACGTCTGACCATGCTCACAGAGACTCTAAAAACTGAAGAGTTAGTCGGTTTGCAAGCCACTGATATTCTGTACCGTTTATATAATGAAGAAGAAGTGCGTCTGCCAGATACTGAAGTATTGAAGTTTGGTTGTACCTGCTCTAAAGAGCGTTGTGCAGTCGCTTTACAACAAATCGGTATAGAGTCGATCCGTGAAACACTGGAATTCCAGAATCCGATCGAGATGGACTGCCAGTTCTGTAATAGCCAATATACCTTTACCGCTGAAGAAGCCTTGGGCCTATTTGGTAAACACCTAAGCTAAGCAGTTCGAATCCTTAAGTTTAAAAGCATTCCCCGGAATGCTTTTTTTATATTTTAAAACCTATATGACTGAGCTCAATAGAGCATATTCTCTTACAGTAGAAAACCCGTCTACTCCCTGAATCAAACTCTCCTGTGAATCCAATCTAAGAATCCCTGTTGAATTATAAGATTATTCACATTAACAAAACCTAAATATTCATCATTTTCAAAAAATTATGAGAAAGACTTCACAGTTCATCCTATTGATTTAATTATGCTTTTAAAATAAATTAGAGCAATAATTCTAAAATGAATACATCATCAATTTAACAGGTATGTTATGAGAAAATTATTGAATACTCTAGTAATGGGGATGAGTTTAGCCGCAGTTTCTAGCTTGGCCTTTGCCTATGAAGATCCGTTATTGGGTAAATGGAAAACCATCGATGATCAGTCTGGTTATTCTCGTGCGGATGTAGAAATTCGCAAGAAAGCAGATGGCAGTTATGAAGGGGTGATTGTCGAAACACGCAGCCTGCCTGGCGCAGAAAAAATGGGGATCTGTCATAAATGTCCAGGTCAGCTCAAGAACAAGCCTTTTCTAGGCCTGCCGTTTATCTGGGATTTTAAGGCAGATCCGAAAAAGCCACGTGAATACCATGATGGCAAAGTACTTGATCCGATCAGTGGCAAAGTTTATAAGGGTAAAGCACGCTTAAGTGCTAATGGCAAACGTCTGACCTTACGTGGTTATGTGGGGGTATCAGTGATTGGCCGCAGTGTCACCTGGGTAAAATATTAATTTCAGAAAGATTTTCAAAGCCCCTGTATTTGGGGCTTTTTTCTTTGTCATGATTTGAAACAATAAGGTACAAATAAAAACTGTTTTGGGACAGCTAAAGTCATAATAATGGATCGAAGACGGTTATTTTTTATCCATTTATGATGATCAATCTTCAGCCTCGTTCAATTTTGCCCTTTGGTCTGCTTTGCAGCCCTGATATGGCACCCTCTATTCAACACAGGAAAGTGATTGAATACGCTTTGTCGATAACACATAAAATTATAAAAACCACTTCAGCTTTAACCTTCTTTGCCTCGCATGCTGCTGATAAAGATCCGGTCAGACCGACTGATTCATCAACTACCAGCACATCCCGACTCTTCACTCATGATCATTTGAGTCATCACTCTGAGTCTGCAGGTCCAAGGGTTGGAAAGCGTTCTATTTTAGCACCTTCCCACTCTCCGGATTTTGCACACTTGGCTGTTTAAGGAGTAGACCCATGACTACGATTCAGTACCAAGAAAGTTTTTCCCACGGTTATACCCCCTCAGAAATTATGGACGATCGTTCATTTGACTTGATCCACTTTGCAGAAGCATGTGGACAAAGCCCCGAATGGGTCATGCAGTTAATTGAACATGGAATTTTACCCAATTGTTCCACAACCCCGACCAGCACTTTCCTCGGTGAAGATATCTCGCGTGCACAACGCGCCTATCGCCTGCAACGCGATTTTGATGCCTCATTTAGCGCCGTTGCCATGATGCTGGACCTCATTGATGAAGTGCAGGAGTTACGCCGCGAGGTCAAACATTTGCACTTCAAGTAAATCCTTTTCATGTTCTGTCGATCTGCATTTTCCAGTGCAGATCAGAACATATTTATATTTAATTTTATGATTAGAGTATAAGAATCCCTATGAAAACCAAAGATTGCAATAAGAAACTCAAATACATGTTTCCCGAATACCGCGACTTGATTGTGCAACTTCGCGAGGAAAATCCCTATTTTGCCAAGTTATTCGAGGAACATAATGAGCTGGACAAAGAAATCAGCCAGCTTGAACTTGATCCAGTCAATCATATCAACAATGATATTGAGGCGATCAAGCGTAAAAAACTGAAATTAAAAGATGAAATCTATAAAATACTGACTCGAACAGCTCAAGTTGAGTGATCAGCAGAACAGAGTGTTGATTTCTACAGAGCTAATCTAAAATTGAAGTCCACTGATCTACGTGTGCTTGAAAAATAGGACAACTTTTATAAATATCGATTGATAAAAGTAGCTCTATTTTAATTTGGTCAGCTTTTCAACTTCTTTCATGGTCTCTTTCACTGATTGCTTAATCGGCTCATAGTCCAGGAACCAGAACAGATTCACGTGTTGATTCTTATGCTGTTGTGCCAGTAGATCAATCACACTGCGCTCCCCTCGGCCGACCAGATGTCTGCGATAGAAATAATACACCAGCAATACCGTGCTAATGAACATGATCATTAACATACTCCAGAACCCGACAGGAGATTTCGCCCCCGGAATAAATTCAAAGTTCATCCCGTAAATCCCGGTCAATAAGGTCAGCGGTGCAAAAATAGCGGTAATTATCGCCAAGATGCGCATATTTTCATTGGTCTGATTGGCAATGGCTGAAAAATGCAGGTCGATAGCCGCCTGAATCGAGGCACGCAAACGAACAGTGTGTTTTTGGATGCGCTCTACATGGCTGACCAGGTCATTCATTCGGACCAGCATAATATCCTGCCGTTCCGACTTCTTCTTGCCTTTCAAGTGTGGATAATTATCGATAATTTCATCTCGCAGTTCTTGCAAGGTATCAATTTGCTCTTCACAGAGATTTTCCACTTGTTGAAAAGATATGCTTTCTTGCAATAACTGGTTCCATTTAGTAAAGCGGCGATGCCCCTGTAATAACTCCTGTTGCCAGAATTCAACCCGTCGGGTTAAAGGCACACGTAAATCCAAATAACCATCCACCATGCTATTCAGCAAACGTAACGATAAATCCAGCGGGGTCATCGGGAGTTTTCGTGACTTATTTTGTTCCTGAGTGGAACGGATCACATGGGTTTCAATACGGGAAATATAATTTTTTATTGCTTTATTGCCTTGCTCACGTACTGTAATCAGCACTTGAGGAGTCATGATAAAACTAATCGGAGTAGTCGCCAGACCAAATACTTTTTCATGCTGTTCCAGCGCCTGCTCACCGCTCTCGATGTCATCATCCGGGGTAATCAGCTTGCGAAAAATAAGCAACTCATAGTCATCCATGCTATCAAATACACAAGGATGTTCTAAATTAAGAATATCGTTTACATGCAATTCGTTTAGGTATAAATGGGTCTGCTGTTCTATTTCTTTTTGCCAAGTCTCAGCCCGATTAACCACATCTGCCCGGGTATAGTCGATCCAGATAAATTCAGGTTCGGCTTGAGCAATAGGCTCTTTTTGTACAAAAATATGATGTTCGGTCGGATGTTGGTAAAAATAATAAACCTGCATTAAGACAATTCTCTATTCACAATTCTGCTTTTTGTTGTTGCAGGATAGAGCTAGGCCTTCCCCATCTATCCGTCTTAAAATTATGAGCCGAGCCGAAGACTTAAGCAATCCAATCAGTCTTTATTTGCGTAGCAGAATCTTATTGAAGGCATAAAAAAAGCCCTGAGCCAGCCAAAGTAAACACTTTGACCAATCTCAGGGCTTTTTTGTTGTTATTCACATGAGTTTTCCCATGTGAATATTTTAAGAATTAAACTTGTTCGATGTCTTTCATCGTCAATTTGATACGGCCACGGTTATCAACATCCGCAACCTGTACTTTCACTTCTTGACCTTCTTTCAATACATCTGCCACGTTCGCAATACGTTCGTTTGAGATTTGAGAGATGTGAAGCAAGCCATCAGTACCTGGCAGGATATTTACGAACGCACCGAATTCAACGATACGAATCACTTTACCTGTATAAATTGTACCTGGCTCGATTTCAGCAGTAAGTGCCTGGATCTTGGCAACTGCAGCTTGCGCAGCCGCTTTAGTTTCACCAAATACGCGAACTGTACCGTTATCTTCGATATCGATCGCTGCTTTAGTTTCTTCAGTAATTGCACGAATGGTCGCGCCGCCTTTACCGATCACATCACGGATTTTATCCGGGTTAATGTTGATCACCTGGAATGTCGGTGCGTGCATCGAAATTTCAGGACGCGCACGTGAAATCACTTGGTTCATCTCATTCAAGATGTGCATACGACCCGCATAAGCCTGATTCAATGCAGATTCCATGATCTCTTCAGTGATACCTTCGATCTTGATGTCCATTTGTAGCGCAGTAATACCGTTTGCAGAACCAGCTACTTTAAAGTCCATGTCGCCCAAGTGATCTTCATCACCCAGGATGTCAGAAAGAACTGCGAAACGCTCGCCTTCTTTCACTAGACCCATCGCAATACCTGCAACTGGTGCTTTAAGTGGAACACCAGCATCCATCAATGATAATGAAGCACCACATACAGACGCCATTGAAGATGAACCGTTAGATTCAGTGATGTCAGATACGATACGGATCACGTATGGGAAGCGGTCAGCCGCAGGAAGTACAGCTTGAACACCACGACGTGCCAGACGACCGTGACCGATTTCACGACGCTTAGGACCAGATTCACGACCCGTTTCACCTACAGAGTATGCAGGGAAGTTGTAGTGCAACATGAAGTTGTCAGTTTTGGTACCTGCAAGAGTATCAACCATCAACGCATCACGTGTATTACCCAAAGTCGTTGTGACCAAGGCTTGAGTTTCACCACGTGTGAACAATGCAGAACCATGAGCACGATCTAGAACGCCTACTTGTACGTCGATTGCACGAACAGTTTTGGTATCACGACCATCAATACGTGGCTTACCAGACAGGATGTTGTCACGTACGGTACGGTATTTAAGGTCTTCGAACAGCTCATTTACTTCTTCTGCAATGCCAGTTTCGTCATTTTCAGGAACGAACTGTGCAACTGCTTCTGCATAAAGCGCGTCAAGTGCCGCATAACGGTCTTGTTTCACTGCAATCGTGTAAGCTTCAGAGATTTTCGCTTCGAATGCTTCTTTCAATTTACCAAGAAGTTCTTCGTTTTTAACTGGAGCAACCCAAGTTGACTCAACCGCGCCTGCAGCTGCAGCAAATTCTTTGATCGCCTGGATCGCAATTTGCATTTCGTCATGACCGAACAATACAGCGCCCAGCATTTGGTCTTCTGAAAGCTCTTTCGCTTCAGATTCAACCATCAATACTGCAGATTCCGTACCCGCAACAACAAGATCAAGATCAGACTCTTTAAGTTGTTCAAGGTTTGGGTTCAGGATGTATTCACCGTTGATTAAACCAACGCGCGCGCCACCAATCGGACCACGGAAAGGTGTACCAGCGATAGACAATGCAGCTGAAGTACCTAACATTGCAGCAATGTCAGCATCCATGGTTTTGTCAGAAGAAATAACAGTAGCTGTAACTTGAATTTCGTTGAAGTAACCTTCTGGGAACAACGGACGAATTGGACGGTCAATCAGACGTGAAATCAAAGTTTCAGCTTCAGACTGACGGCCTTCACGCTTGCCATAACCACCCGGGATACGACCAGCAGCATATTGCTTTTCTTGATAGTTCACAGTCAATGGGAAGAAGTCTTGACCTGCTTTTGCTTTAGGCTGTGCCACAACAGCAACAAGTACTTGTACGCCGCCCATGGTGATCACAACAGTATTTGCCTGACGGGCAACACGACCTGTTTCCAGGATAACGTTGTGCTGACCGAATTGGAATTCTTTACGAATAATATTAAACATTGACATGTTTTATTTTTTCCTAGTTCTTGTGAACAATTATTCTAGTGGAGACCCCTAAGGTTTGGCATTCATGACCATATGGACGAGTAAATGACAAAGCTTAGAAGCCGACCTCACCAGATTAAATACTATTTTTAAACACAAAGAAGGAGCGAAACATTCGCCCCTTCCACTGGCTCAGCGCAAAGCTAAGCCGACTTTAGTTTTCAGTAATACAGCACAAAGCATGCAATACACCCGAAAATAAAGTTTAAATCGAATTAACGACGTAAACCTAAAGCACCGATCAATGCTACATAACGACCGTGGTCTTTACCGTTAAGGTAGTCAAGTAGTTTACGACGTTGGTTAACCATACGGATTAGACCGCGACGGCTATGGTGGTCGTGTTTGTGCTCTTTGAAGTGACCTTGTAAGTCATTGATTTGAGCAGTTAAAAGAGCTACTTGAACTTCTGGTGAACCAGTGTCGTTTTCAGCGCGAGCGAATTTAGCCATGATCTCTGCGCGATCTGCGTTAGTTAAAGCCATTCGATTTCTCCGAGATGCTTGTATATTTTGATAAAAATCAAAGTGATGAGAATTCAAAACCTTGACTGCCGTGCATCACTACAGCAAGTTGCATATTTTAAGGGAAAACGCATCAAATTGCAAAAATAGATCCAGATTTTTGCATGGTTTTGGTTGCTCATTGATACAGCTCAGATCCGATGACTCTTGTTCCTTAAAGATTCAGGTTTTGCATTATTTTAATGAAATAAATCCAGAATAAATTAAATATAGAAACTCCTTTGAAAAGCCCGCAAACCCTTTAGCTCGCTTGAATCTTCAGCTACTCCCCATAGAAAATGGATAAAAAAAAGCCCGAGTAAACTCGGGCTTTTTGGCGCTGTAGTTCTTTCTCTTATCATTATTATTTATTGTATTATTATGGCGTTTTACGCTTATTATTATTTTCAAACATCCTGTTGAAAAATCATCTTCCTTGTGTGGTAGATTTTGCCATATTCCCACCAGACAACTAGAGGTATTTGCCTCATTTTGCTGTAAGCCATTTCTTACATCACAGGGTGAAAATTTGCATAATGTTACATAGCTCTCGTTTTATTTAACGCTATTTACTTAAGTTTACTGGCTAGGGCTGAAAATTTTTGCTAAGAAATTAGGATAAAAATCCAGCAAGCTTCCTATAAAAAAATCAGGATATAAAAAAGCCTTGTAGTCTCTCCCAAAACTACAAGGCTTAGCGGCTGTAAGTTTCCTCTTTCACTTACTTCACTGTAAGTTCGCTGTCTACCGACATTATTATTATCATTATGCGATTATGCTCAACTTTCCGTGTTGAGTTATTTTGTAGAACCAATCTTCTCAAAAACCGAGCAAAAGCTCTATGCGTCAATTTCCTGAATCCTTGTAAGCTTTTACCTACAAGATTTGATTATTTTTGCCAATTAAATTACTAGATTGTTCAATGATTTTTTGGCTCAAACCACTTTTCCGGGTAGTTTTAACACAAAGTGCTTGTGTAAAAGCATCATAATCTACCAATAAACTGACCACTTTTTTGGCTCGAGTAATTGCAGTATAAATCAACTCTTTGCTCAATAAATTTTTTGCATATTGATCCAGCACCACTGCCGTATGGGAAAATTCTGAACCTTGAGATTTATGAATGGTCAGCGCAAAAGCGGTTTCAATACTTTTAGGTAAACGGGTGGCTAATACCCATTTTTCCAGACTCGGGAAATACACTTCAAACTGACGTTGACCAGATTGCTCACGTAAAAAACAGATACCAATATCACCATTGGACAGGCCCAACTGATAGTCGTTATAGCTCATCATGACGGGTCGTCCGACATACCAGTCGCCCTGTTTCAACTGACCTTGGGCTGCTAAAAAACGTTGTTCAATCTGTAGATTGATCTTGAGCAACCCCAGATCACCAGAACGGATGGCCGTTAAAATACGGTAATCATCAAAAGTTTTGACCACCTGTTGCACATAGTGTTCAAAATCAGCTGAGTTTCGTTCTGTTTTTATGGCCTGTACATAAGCCTGATAACCATACATCAGCTGGTCATAATACTGATTCAAATTATGCGCGGTCTGTTCGGCACCAGCGAGCAGGTATTGTAACTGCAACTGGTCGATCTTCACCTGATCCAAATCGATCGCCTGTAACTCACTGGCTGCCACAATCTGCTGCTCAAATTTCTGCAAGACGTGAGAAGGCTGATGATTCTGCTGGATAAACTCCGCCATTGCGCCAATCCTGGCTCCAGGCGCAAAACGCCGCGTGGTGATTAAATTGACCCGGTTATCTTCCAGAGTCGCTACTTGCTGTAAATCTGCCAATACCGTTCCCACATCCACAGAGGCCAGCTGATCTGCATCACCGAGTAAAATCAGCCGTGCATGAGACGGTACGGAGGCCAGTAACATCTGTGACAGGTTTAAATCCAGCATCGAGGCTTCGTCGACCACGATCACATCATAAGGCAAAGGCTGTTTGGCATGAAAGCGTGGCTGTCCGCGAGTACCCAAACCTAGTAAGCGATGCAGGGTCACCGGTTGCAACTGTTTTAATGCTTCTAGCTCAAACTGTTGTAACGCTTCACTGTGCAAGGCTTTTTGCAGTGCTTCTTTCATTCGCTGTGCAGCCTTTCCCGTAGGCGCTGCCATAGCGATCCGTATATGCGGCAAGGCTTCATATAGCACCGCAATCATATGTGCCAGCGTATAGGTTTTACCAGTCCCCGGACCGCCGGTAATAATGCTTAAGGCTTGCTGCGCCACCATATGCAGGGCTTTTTGCTGCTGTGGATCTGACAATAGGCTGCGATCACGTTCAGATAAATGAATGGCGGCAACCGGCTGGGTTTTAATTCGTGCAATATGTGCGGCTACCTCCTGCTCTAGCTGCCAGTAGCGGTACAAATATAAATGCTGATCTGCAAAAATAAACGGCGCAATTCCTGTACTTTGCTGACGGCGGTCTAGAACCAGATTGTGTAATAAGACAACCTGCCGAGGATCAACTTCGATACAGCTATCCCCCGCCTGCATCGCTTCAAGCAATTGCTCGATCAAGATTTTTGCTGCCGGATCAAATGTAGCCGTACTAAACGGCGGCTGACACAGATAGTCAATCCAAGCCATTAAATTGGAGTCTTGCTGTGACACGTGATTCTGCTCATTTTCCACACAGTTATCCTCAAAGTTATCCACAGGATAATTTTCTGTTTAATCTCTATATATTTTATAAAACTGCAAAATTAAGCTGATTTTTTCTGCTCAAAATAGCCCAATATTTGATCCAGTTTTTCTATGAATTCAGAGTCCGGTTGCCAATGATAGACTCCTTGCTGTACCTGTCCATTCATCCCGCGCAAATACAGATAGGTTGCGCCGCCCAAGTGCTGCTGAATCGAATAACCCTGCATATTGGCACTCAGGTACCGATGCAGTGCCACCAGATACAGAGCGGCCTGCAACCAGTAACTGGACTGGCTCATATTCTGCTGAATCGCCTCAGCACTATAGTGCTGCTGATCAGGTCCGAGGAAGTTACTTTTATAATCGGCAATCTGGTAGCGCTGGCCATCGAAATACACCAGATCGATGGAACCGGTCAAATACCGCGCCGATTTGGCCTCATTAAAATCGCTCATGATCATGTCATGTTCGAGAAAAAGCTGATGGATTTGCCGAATCTGCAAAGGAGCATCGGTCAAGGACAGATAAAAAGGAAATTCTGACAGATACTGTTTAGCCTCCAGCTGTGCCAACGCAAAATCTGCCTGAATCGGGGTAATAAGAATATCACGCACCCAGTCATGCATCAGGTTCAGCAAAATATCTTCTGTGATCTCGTCCAGCAATCCCTCAAAAGCCGTCTGGAAAATACTGTCCACATTCAGCGATTCAGTGCTTGCAGAGCGTATGAGCTGAGCTATTTCCTGTTCAAAAAACTGGATAAAGGCGTCATCCTCCAGCCCATCGAAATACACCTGAAACTGATTTAAAAATTCCAACAGAGCCGAACGCTCGAGCTGCTGTGCCGAGTGAAACAGCTGCTGCCATTGCTGACGATAAGCTTCACTTTGATCATGCAGGCGAATTCCGGTCAATAACTTATAGTTCAGGCTGGACAATACGCGCTGCATACTCTGACGCAATTCCTCGGCTTTGAAATCTGTCTGAGCTGCTACCTGAAACAGGGTGCGCAAATTCACCACTGCTGTCTGATAATGTGGGAAAAAAGCCTGTTCCAGTACACTACGTATATGAAAAGCCTGTTCAAATTTTTCTTTCATTTCCTGCCAGATTTGCGGTGCGGTATTTTTAAAACGGCGCCGGATTTCCAGATTCCAGTAACTGCTGTCCTGAAAATCAATATGTTCAAAAATGCTGTGCAAGAATGTTCCGGCTACGGTGCCTTTAGGAAAATTCAGCCTAATCCAGTCTAAAGGCACAGCTGCTGGCTGTTCTTCCAGACCGGTAAAATGAATTTCATCGGCAGCACTGTCGGGCTGTTCATAAGCCGTGACCAGATCGTCCTGCAAGATATGTCCATGTAGCTGATGCTGTGACAAAGCCGTAAAACTGGTTTTGGTTCGCGGATAAAACTGCCGCTCTGGCAAAGGTTGCGCCCGCATGTCGACCTGATGATGGTTCGACTGCTCGACCAGGCGCGGTGGCTCCTGAGACAGAGGCGGCTCGACCAGACTTAAAGCATGTTGAAACAGTTGATCTCCCTGACCACGCCAGAAGGCCAGCCCGGAATCAGACTGTGCGTTCTGGTCCTGCAGCATGGCATATACCCGGTGACTGGCACGGGTCAGCGCCACATACCAGAGTCGGTGGTTTTCGGCAGCATTACGCGCTGCATTCTGCAGAATCGCCTGCTCATGTAAATTCTTGTGATTCACTGCAATCACCCGGGATTGTTCCAGGATGTTGTCCTGTTCAGGCGCAGACAGGGAAAAATTCAGATTGCCTTTATTCACATCAAAAGCAGCATCTGCTCCCAATAAAAACACCACTTTAAATTCCAGCCCTTTGGAGGCATGAATGGTCATCAGCTGCACCCCATGATCCCCAGACAGCTTGCGTTCTTTTTCGCTGTCCTTGCCTGAAGGTGACTGAAGCTGGCGCAAATACCAGTGATAGAGTTTTTGCGCCCCCTGATAATATTCACTCTGCTGGCTCAGCATCTCGGTCAGATGGCGCAGATTGACCACCACCCGCTCATTGTCCAGACTTTGACTGGCCACCAGATTGGTCCAGACCTGAAACAGGTTCAGTGCATAATTCCAGGCGGTCAAAAAGCCTTTCTCAAACCACATTTCCCGAATTATATCCAGATCCGCAATATAGCGACTGAGGCCTTCACTCTGGCTTTGCAAATCAATCAGTTTTTTCAGATTGAAGCCCAGCAGACGGGTTAGTAAAGCCCGCTTGACCTTGGCCTCATTGAAAGGATCCATAATCGCCGTCAATACGGCCGCGACATCCTGAGCGATGGTACTGGCAAACACGCTCTGTTTGGATTCTTTATAGGAGGGAATGCCCATACGCTGCAGACGCTGCTTCACCTGTTCCAGAGCAAAATGCCCAAATCCCAACACGGCAATATCATCTGCGCTCAGGCTTTGCTGATGCTCTTGCTGCTGAAAGTACAGTTGCTGCTGGGCAGACTGATTCAGCAATGCACGGATTTTCCAGGCCACCTGGTCTGCCTCCAGGTCCGATTCACCTAGCTGAATCCATCGTAAAGGCTGCGGGTTGATCCTGCCCATATCGACCAGATCTGGATGCGGGCGACTACCGGCCTGAATCAAGGTGTACTGCACCTGTTCGCCAAAATCCATTTGCCGCTGGAACAGCGCATCAACCACTTCTACGAGTGGTTTGACTGACCGATGGTTCTGCATCAGGGTATATTCGCGGCCCTGTTTATGCAACACATCGGCATGTGCCTTGTTATAGGTGAGCATATCGCCGCCACGGAAACCGTAAATTGCCTGTTTCGGATCACCGACCATAATCATGCAGCCGGACTGCACCCGGTTGGCATCACGCCAGATCTTGGCCAGCAAATCATCCTGATCCTGATTGGTGTCCTGAAATTCATCGACCAGAATCAGCGGATAACGTGCCTGTACAAACTGGGCAAAACGCTGTCCCTGCTGGCCTTGCAATGCTTCCGCCAATGTACGAATTTGCTGGGAAAAAGTGGTTTCACCCTGCTGCTGCAAGGTTTGTGGCAAACGGGTCTGCACACTTTGAATAATATGAAATTCCAGATAGGTCGTAAGCTGTTGCAGCTGCTCATCCAGATACTGTTTGACCTCACACAGCGCATCAATTGCCACGATCAGACGATGTTGCAAAATCAGCTGCTGCTCTGCATCCGGACAGCTTTTGTTAAAGACCTGAGTGGTCGGCTGGAAATCGGTTTTCTTGCGGCGCAAATGGCACAGATTCAGTAAAATCGGCTGCAATTCAGCATCAAAGAAACTCATGCCACCCTGATTTTTCAGGGCTGCGCTCCAGGTCATAAAGTTTTCACAAATTTCGGTTAACTTGGTCAAAAAACTCTTGTGAAAATACTTCGGACTTTCCTGACAATAACGCCGCATGACGGCAAGATCATGCTCCTGAATACTCACTAATTGACTGATGCAGGCTTCCAATTTGTTCAGGTCACATTCAGCCAGTTCGATCTTGCGGAAATGCTGCTTGCTGAAATTCAGGGCATCACGCACCAGCCCGGTATAATGCTCCACCGGTTTCAGCAGATTTTGAACATACAGATGATTGACCATATATTGCGGCTGCTGCTGAATCCAGTCACGCAGCACATCATGAATCAGCTGCTGAATATACAGATCCTGATCTTCGGTCAGTTCTGCACGTTCAATCTTGCCACTTTCAAAGGCAAATTCACGTAACAGTTTCTGGCTAAAGCTGTCCAGGGTGCCGACAAACAGTTCATCCAGCTGGTTTAGCACCAGACGTAAACGGCGACGGGCATAATCCAGCCGTGAACCATAATCTTTCAGTACCTGCTGAAATAAAGGATCGGTTTCATTCTGGATTTTTGCTGCGATTTCAACTGAATTGAGCTGCTGATGACGCTGGATATAAGCCAGCGTTTCCTCGACGCGAAGCCGTACCCGGTTTTTCAGTTCAGCCGTGGCCTTACGGGTAAATGTCGTCGCAATCACCTGATGCGGATAATACTGGTCCAGAAAAATCCGCACCATCAGACTGGATAGCGTATAGGTCTTGCCGGTGCCTGCCGAGGCTTCAATCCAGTGTAGGCCCCGAAACTTCATGTCCTGAATCGGATTGGTAGAAATGGCTGTTTGCGTCTGCTGCTTTAAGAAAGTCATACGGCTATTTCACCCATTCCAGATGTTGATGAATCGGCGCATACAGGCCATGGGCAAAATCATGACAGCAGTTTTGCAAGGCCAGATCCGGATCCTGATCCTGCAAAATAAATTGCCAGTCTTGATGCAGCAGACTGGATTCATCCGAAGCCAAAGGTTTGACACTCTCATAGCTGTTGTTCCAGGCCTTTAGCAATTCCGGCATTTCCACAATAGTCATTTTACCCTGTTCATTCTCGGCCCACTGCCACTCTTTTTTCATCAGTAATTCTGCCGGCAAGACCAGCGGCTGCTGTTGACCAATTTCCCAGGCCTTTAACCAGAGCTGCAAATACTCATGTGCCTTGCTCGAACTCAAGCCAGAAAACTTCAGGGTTTTATTACTGAAAATGACAATGCGCTCCAGTTCTGGTGAGCGTGCATCGTCATTCAAGTAAGCCAGCCATAGCAGATACTCCAGCCAGATCTGGGCACGGCGTTTTTCCGAGGCCGAAGAGGATTGCATACTCAGCCAGTAGCTGCTGTGTGGAACCTGAGGCACGTTTATATGAATGATCAGTTCAGGACTGAACTGCAGGGATTGTTGGGTGACTGGCGTCAGTTCTTTGCCCAACTGTAGCAAACGTTCTTGCAATAACTGCTGTTCCTGCTGGCTGCCCAGCCAGGTGGCTTGCTGGGTTTTGCCCACCGGCAAACGGTCTAGCATCAGGTTTGGCTCAATCTCCTGCTCTTGTTGTAACAGGAAATCCCGCACCTGATACTGTTCCAGCTTGTTCAATAATAAGGGTTCCCGGGAACTCGGCAAATCGGCATAGCGAATCGTGGAAACCCCGACACTTTTCAGGAATAGACGTGCCGGGAAAATCATATCGCGGATCCATTCATCACCTTTGAGTACCCGGATTTCTTTTTGTTCTAGTGCCGGATAATGTGCATTAATCCAGCTGCTGCGTTTGCCTTCGGCGCTGCGGATATATTCTGCCACTGCAAACCACTGATCCTGATAACGTGGTGTCTGCATATCTGCGAATCCGGCCGGATCAAAAGGCTGCAAGGGATGTACATGATAAAGCTGCTGGATATGTTGAGCGACCGATAGACCATGAATATCCACCATCGGATCGACTTCGACATCCGGCTGTTCAGACTGGCAGATCAGCGCGATATGTTGAACCAGTTCCTGCAAGGCAGTGGATGGATCGCGAGCCTCACCATCCTCCAGATCAAAGCCATTATAGAACAGCCATAGATTTTCCTGTGCCAGCAGCAAGGCATCCAGAAAGGCGCCCTGCTCGTCATCCAGACGGGAACGGTCACCGAGTTGCGGCTTCAGGCTGCGCATCAGGTCAAACGGAACCTGTTGATTACGGCTCGGAAATTTACCGCTATCCAGATTCAGCATCACCACCAGTTTATAAGGCAATGGCCGGATCTGACCAATCTGGCTAAAAGTAATCTGTCCGGTCGGTTCGGCCTGATCCAGCTGCATCTCCAGGGTATTCTGAATTTCTTCCAGCACATAAGGCAGAGGCAGACTGAGTGCCACCAGTTCCTGACTGGCATGAGGATCATCCTGGTCATGATAATCGGCCAAGGTCAGCATCCGCATTTGCTTGTCGATAATCTCGGCAACGGTTTTGAGCGATTCCACGCCAGCATCACGGAACTCGTTCAGATCGGCGCGCAGATATTCCAGCCAGGTTTTGACTGGCGTGCGCTGTCCGGTTTCATGCAAAGTCAGCCAGTCACGGCGCTCTACCAGATCCTGATAAATCCGGATCAGGGTGGATATCAAGGGAAAATCACTGGTCAGAACCTTGGCATAACTCAAGGTATCCTGAAATAGGGTATGTTCAGGAATCGCCAGACCCAACGCCAGACGGTCCAGCGCGAATTTAAAGCTAAACCGGTAATCCTCATCGCCTGCGCTCAGGCTTTGCTGTAAATGCTGCTGGTCCAGTCCACGCTTGAAGCCAGCATCTGTCAGCAACTGCAACATCCGTTCTACCTGACTATAGTCCAGACCATAATACTGCTGGGTGGCATTCAGGCTGAGCCAGTCGGCGAAGTCCTCAATACTGAAACGGCGCCGTACCCACTGAATCCGGCCCAGTACCGCGCGCCAGGCATTACTGACATCCAGACGCGACACCCCGGCAATCTGGATCGGTAAATACAGGTTATCTTTCTGCAGGCGTTTGCTGCCGGTTTCGCGCTCACGCGGTGGTGGCGCAAAGACACTACGAATTGCCGGTTCGAGTTCTTTCAAACTTGGCGTCAACACCAGAATATCACTCGGCTGACGCGGCACGTCATTCGTATCTTGAGCCAGCCAGTGAATCAGCTGTTCTTTGAGGACTTCCAGCTGACGTAATGAAGAATGACAGACATGAATCTGTACCGACTCATCATCAGGGCTTAAAGCATATTGATGCTGTTCAGGTTCCAATAAATACAGGATATCCGACTGGATTTTGGCCAGCAGCCTGTCCTGATATTCATCGACAAAGACATCGGCCCAGAGACCCTCTTCCCCCGAAGACAGTTTAGAGAGTAGAGAAAAATGATCCCGTGCCTGCTTGCCGAATCGGGTCAGGAGCGGATGCCGCGATTCCCGGTCTTCGGCATTAAAGTTCAGCTGCTTGATCCTGAAGTCTTTTATTTCCGCATCATTCGGTTTACGTTGACGGGTCTTTTCAAAACGCTGAATAAAGCGCTCTTCCCGCTGCAAATCAAACCTGGCTTTCCAGTCCGGATCGACACTGTCGGCCCAGTATTCCTGCGAGGGGTTGAAGTGAAAAATATAGATATCAATGTATTGCCCCAAACGGCGTAAAAAATCCAGCTGGCTGGGTGGCAGTTCCAGCAGGCTAAATACCACAATCTGGGCCGGTAGTCGTTTTAGAGCCTGGGCGCGGGTTTCTGCATTCTCCAGCCGCTCCCAATACAGGCGTTCAATCTCCAGGATTTTGGCATAATCATCCTGAAATACATGCTGCCACAACCAGCGTTGCCAAGCTTCCAGTTCACGCGCCTGAATCTTGACAAAATCCGCCACCTGCATCTCATGACCATTTTCATCTTTGGGGCTATAGATCATTTGCTCGATATCGAGCGCAATATCCTGCCCCCAGGACTCTAACCAGTTACTCGGACAACCACAGTTGTTTGGAGGACAGTTACGCGCGCAATAACCGCGATAATCCATATAATGGCTAAACAAACGCGACACCTGCTCGGCTACCCAGTACAGCATGCTCTGTTTTTTCAGCTGCTTCTCTGTACCCTGCTCCAGCCGGTCAGCACTGTCATAAATCCGCTTCACAATAGAATACAGCGGATGATCGACGTCTAAAGGAATCTGTTCAGGCAGAATGCATTTTCGTAGCGCCTGAAACACGCGCCATTTGATGATAATGCGCGGAATATTGGCTTCACGGACCTGCTCCACTTCTTTAGGCGCATTCAATACCCACTGATAGGAAGTCCATTGAAAGGCGCGAATCCGGTGATGAAACTGGGTATTGGCGCTAATGCCTTTTTTCTCGGCAATTTTCTGGGTCAGCCAAGTTTCTACTGCCGGAGATGGCACAATAAAGTGCCGGGTTTGTAACACCTCAAATGGATTCCGGGCAGTCTGGTTGACAATACGCAGCATACTATCCAAAAGCACATCAATACGTTGACTCTGAATAACATGAATGGCCATTGGTTCCCCTGAACTGCTGAATGTGGTTTTTACTACAAAACGATAAAGATTATTTACTATACATCCCGAGCGCTCTATGACACTTTAAAACCACACTTCAGTCGAAAAATTTCTTTGAAAAAAGCATCTTAAAGATGCTTGAATAGAAAAAAACAACATAGAGCTTAGGTAGTGCCCATGAAATTAGATAAAATTCCTGAACGTCTCGATCCGAGCCTAGATTTAGAACAAATCCGCGCCGAGTGCCTGGAACTCACCAAAAAACGCGCCTATTATTCTGCCGGTGCTGCGGTTATTCCAGTGCCGTTTATGGACGTGGTCATTGATATCGGTATCTTGTCGCAATTGATTCCCGAGATCAATGCCCGCTTCGGCCTGGCGCCTGACCAGATCAGTGTCTATGATCCAAAAACCCGTCAGGTGCACTGGAATGAGTTGCGTAAACGCGGCGTAGAATTTTCTGGTCTGGTGGTCGCACGTACGGCAGTTAAAAAATCTTTGAACAATGTTGCAGCGAAAGTGATCACAAAGCAAGTCACAAAATTCATTCCGCTGGGCGGCCAACTGGTGGCGGCAAGTCTGGGCTATTTTGTCATGAAAAAGATTGCTGAAGCACATGTAGAGGAATGCTACCGTGCAGCTAAAAATATCCAGCAAAAACAGGTGGCGCAAGGTTAAAATCCGGGTGAGCTGAATTTTTGCAGCCCTCTAGATACTCTTACTTCAGGCAGATTATTCTGCCTGAAGCTGTTTTAAAATAGCCTTTAATACTTCGACCCGTGCGGTATGTTTATCATCAGACGCGATAATGTGCCAAGGCGCTTCCTCGGTCGAAGTATGTTCAAACATATCGGCTGCCGCTTTCAGATAATCGTCCCAGCGCTCCCGGTTACGCCAGTCTTCTTCAGTAATTTTAAAACGCTTATGCGGTGTATCTTCACGCGCCTTGAACCGTGCTGCCTGTTCCTCTTTAGAAATGGCCAGCCAGATTTTCACAATCACCGTTTGATGCTTGACCAGGCTCTGTTCAAAACGGTTAATTTCCGCATAAGCTCGCTGCCATTCTACCGGACTAGAAAACCCTTCTACCCGTTCTACCAATACCCGACCATACCAGGAACGGTCAAAAATGCAGATATCATCATCGGTTTGCAGCTTGGTCCAGAAGCGCCATAAATAAGGACGGCTCAGCTCATATTTTTCTGGTGCGGCAATGGTATGAATTTCATATTCACGTGGATCCAGTTTTTTGACAATCCGCTTGATCGCGCCGCCCTTGCCAGCAGCATCCATGCCCTCAAACAGAATTACCACATTACGCGAATCGGAACGCATGGCTTTGGCGACCTTCGCGGTTAATTTTTTTAGTTCCGGTTTGTAATCTTCTGGCTGGGCTTGAGTCTTGGAAGGATGTTTTAACTGCTCGGGAATCTTGGCCTGTTTCCATCTTCCCTTGGCTCTGGCGGGATGATCCGGACAATGTTTCAAGGCACTCAGGATATACTGGGCAAATTGCTGGTCGCGCTGCTGCTCATCTTCGCCATCAATAATGAACCAGTCCTCGGTAAAGCGCTGACGCAGGCGCTGCAAGGTGTCATATTCTTTGCGATTGCGCCAGTCCAGACCATGCAGTTGATGCCAGTGAGTTTCACTCGGATCCATGGCATCCAGACGTTTTTGCAAGACTTTCCAGGACAGGTCAAACCAGACCTTGATCACATCGACATGGTTATTTTTCAGGTCCTGTTCAAAGGCCTGCATCTCTTGCAGATATTCATCAAACTGTGCATCACTCAGCGGGCTTTCAGCTTGCATGGCACTGCCAAGCAGATCACTGTACCAGTTACCAAACAGCACCATGATCTGGCCTTCGGCAGGAATAAAACGTGCATAAGGTTGCCACAAGGTCTGCTTCGGGCCGGCTAGCTGAGGCTTATCGGCTTTCACACGCAAATAGCGCGGATCGACCCATTCACGTAACTGTTTAACCGCTTCACCCTTGCCGGCCAGTTCAATGCCATTCACCAGAATCACCAGACTTTTGGCATTTTTCTGGCCCCGGGTCTTTTTTAAATTATATTGGGCATCAATCAGCTCGACAGACAGCTGATCTTCATCCATTAACTGAAATTGTGGTTGTTCCATACGCATCTTCAACCCTGATCTTTTATTCTGTTTGCAGTATAGCGAGGAGTTTCAGCGCAAAAATAGCTCTGGCAACGTTTTTCACACGATTAAATTGGCCATTTAAACAACAGATTGACATACAAATGCCCGATCTCTGTTCAATTTGTCATAGCAGGATTGTCCGGCAGCCTCTAAGATTCTTGCATCCTCCAATCATAATTGAAGCCTCATGTCCAAACTTGCCGTACTCGATGATCTGTTAGCGCATTATTATCAACTGGCTTATCACACCCGGCCTGACATTTTAAGCCGTTTACAGGATGTGCAGGCCTGGCAGAAAGTCCGCATGCAGCGCACCCATCGCGCCCATTTTGCTGAAAAACAAAACCTGTTGATGTCCGAATATTTCCTGAACCGTCTCTACGGCGGTGCTGACTTTGATGCGCTGGCAGAACAGATTGCCCGGCTGATGAAATATGCGCATAAAGCAGAAAAAGTTATTCCGGAAAATGCCATTAAAACCGGCACCTCAGGCGTAGAGCTGGCTATTCTGGCGGTACAACTGGATGAACAGGTCGCGATTCAGTTATTACAGGATTATCATCCACATGAACCGCTAACTGACGAGATGATGCGCCTGACCTATTTGAAGCTGGATCAGGGTGAAGCACGCCTGAAACAGTTGGCTCTGCTGGATCAGCTCGGTATGAGTCTGGATAAATACATGCGTTCATTTGTGGTCTATACCGCCTTTAAAATGTGTAAGGGCGCGGCGAATAAATATAACTTTCAGGTAATGTATGAATTTATGCAGGATGGTTTTCTGGCCATGAAGCCACTCAAATCGGCAGAAAAATTTGTACGCACGTTCACTGCCACCGAACGCCAGATTATCGAGAAAGTACATTCTGGCGATCCGCTACCATTTCAGTAAATACCCGATGAGTATTTCTGCCAAGCGTGAATTTTTCTGTATATTATTCATAACAATTGCATCATGATTGCTGAATAAGCCTTTAGAATCTGTCATGATGCAGACAATGCAAGATTAACCCGATTGATATGTTAGGAGTGACTCCAATGTCGAATGAAAATACAACGCCTACCCCTACCCCCGAGTCGGCACAACAGACAGACAAAGTGAGCCCATTCTTAACTGAACCCCTTCCACAAGGCACCCCGCAAGGTCAGCAACAATCTTTAGAACAACGTCTGACTGACACGCCTGTGACGGGTACTGTGCCCAAATATAATCTGCCACGCGGTGCCAATACGGGTAACGTCGGCTCAACCACGCACTTCGGCTATCAAACTGTAAACAGCGAAGAAAAAGCCCAGAAAGTCGCAGAAGTGTTCCACTCTGTAGCGAGCAAATACGACATCATGAATGACTTGATGTCTTTTGGTATTCATCGCCTGTGGAAGCGTTTTGCAATCAATATGTCAGGTGTACGCCGTGGCCAGCATGTGCTGGATATCGCGGGTGGTACTGGCGACTTGGCTAAAGTCTTTAGCCGTGAAGTTGGTCCGACAGGTCATGTGGTACTGTCTGATATTAACGAATCGATGCTGAATGTCGGTCGTGACCGTCTGATTGATGCGGGCTGTACCAATGTCGATTTCGTTCTGGCCAATGCCGAAACCTTAGAACCATTTGCAGACAACAGCTTCGATCTTTTAACGATTTCTTTTGGTCTGCGTAACGTGACCGATAAAGATGCTGCACTTGCTGCAATGTACCGCGTCCTTAAGCCAGGTGGCCGTTTACTGGTTCTAGAATTTTCTAAACCAGTGTTTGAGCCATTCTCTAAGCTGTATGACCTTTATTCGTTCACGGCATTGCCAATCATGGGCAAAATCATTGCCAATGATGCAGAAAGCTATAAATACCTGGCTGAATCGATTCGTATGCATCCGGACCAGCGCACCCTGAAAGGCATGATGGAAAATGCCGGCTTCCAGAATTGTGACTATCACAACCTGACTGGCGGGATTGTTGCAGTTCACCGCGGTTTCAAACTTTAAGGTTCCTTGCCTATGTGGTCAATTCTGGCACTCGGTGCTATTGAACGCGTGATTCATCATGTGATTGATCTGGATGCCATTACCCGCATCCAGCTGAATGCCCTGTCCGGTAAAATGCTGCGGGTGGTAATCGCCTCGCCGCAGCTTTCGGTTGATGTGTTTTTTGATGAAGGTAAAGTTCGTCTGGAACCAACGGCAACCGGTCATACCGAAACACCTTCAGTCTTTGAACAACGTCCATTTGACGCAAGTTCCTTGACAGTCACCGAAGCGACCGCAACCTTGCAGGTCAGCAATGTGGTGGAATTACTCAAGCTGCTGCTTTCCGATGAAGTCGGTAATATCCCCCTACAAGGCGACTACAAGTTATTGCAGGAAATCCAGCGCATCATGCAACAGGCGGAACTGGATCTGGCGGCGCACTTAAGCCCTTGGGTTAGCCCGACACTGGCACATGAAATTGGTAAATTGCAACTGCTGCCCAAGCAGCTAAAACGCACCCTGCAAAGTCAATTATTTTTTGCCGAAGATGCCTTAAAAGAAGACAGCGGTCTGTTTGCCCCCCGCTGGCAAATGGATGACCTGAATCAGGACACCCGTATCCTGAATCAAAATTTAGATCGGGTTGAAGCAAAAATCCATCAGCTTCAGGCTCAAATTGATGCCTCCAACAATTCTACTCAAGACTAGGTACACAGCTTTATGATTCCGCATGTTTCACGTTTACTCGAACTTTGGCGCATCGCCGCGCACTATCGACTCGACACGTTGTTTCCTGCGGAAGAATTACCAGAAAAATCCCGGCATGTGCTGTCCCTCATCCGGATGCATCCGGCTGCCTGGTCCAGTCGTGAACGTAAAAATCCGCTCAAGCTGAAACTGGCTTTAGAAGAAATGGGGCCGTTGGCGATCAAGCTCGGTCAACTGCTCTCGACCCGCCGTGACCTGATTCCACCTGAAGTTTTACAGCAACTGGTGTTACTGCAAGACCGGGTCAAGCCATTTGATAATGACGTGGCCAAGATGCGCATTCAGGAATCCCTGAAAGCTGATGTAAATACCCTATTCGCGCGTTTCGATACCCAGCCACTGGCTGCAGCTTCGATTGCTCAGGTGCATACGGCTGCCCTGCATGATGGCCGTGAAGTGGTGGTTAAAGTCACCCGCCCGAATATTCGCCAGCAGATTTTGCAGGATTTTGAAATTCTGGAATGGCTCGGTCAATTTCTGGAAAAACGTCTGGAAGCAGCACGTGCCCTACATTTATCAGAAATCATTCAGGACTATCGCCAGATCATTCTGAATGAGCTGGATCTGACGCTGGAAGCAGACAATACCCGCCGTATGCGCCATCACTTTACCGGCTCGAGCATGATGTATGTGCCGGAAATTTATATGGACAGCAAAGACGTGCTGGTAGCCGAGCGCATTACCGGGGTGCCGATTTCAGATATCGCGACCTTTGACCGGCTGGGCATGGATCGGGCCGATCTGGCGCGTAAAGGCCTGACCATCTTCTTTACCCAGGTGTTCCGCGATAACTTCTTCCATGCCGATATGCATCCGGGAAATGTCTTTGTAGAAACCATCAATCCGGCCAATCCGCGTTTTATTGCGCTGGACTGCGCGATTATGGGCGAACTGTCCAAACACGACCAGATGACCGTAGCACGCATGCTACTAGCGGTCATGAACAGCGACTTTATGCAGCTGATTCAGGTGGTGCATCAGGCTGGCTGGATTCCACCGGGGACTGATCAGGATGCTTTGGCTCGTGAAATGCGCCGCAGTGTGGGGCCAATGGTCTCAAAACCGATGCATGAACTGGATTTTGCCGGCATTCTGATTGAAGTGATGGATATCGCTCGTCGTTTCCATCTCGAAATTCCCCCTCAATTGATGCTGCTGCTAAAAACTTTGGTGCATGTCGAAGGTTTAGGAACCGACCTATATCCTGAACTGGATATCTGGAGTCTGGCCAAACCGATCCTGACAGACTGGATCAAGGCCCAGATGAATCCGCAAAAGAACCTAAAAGAACTGGGACAGAAAATCCCGGATCTGCTTTTAGGGGCGCAGGATTTACCGACCCTGATGATCGACAGCTTAAATGGTTTAAAAAACCAGTCGGCATGGCATGCCAAACAGCTCAATGAATTACAAAGCATGCGCCTGCAAATGGAACATCAGCAAAAACGCAGCTGGATGTTTGGCAGCGTCATGGCCATTCTGCTGGCGATTGCAATTATTTCACCATGGTTTGTGTCGGTGATTCTGATTGTGCTCGCAAGCGTGCTTGCCGTCTGGCGGATTGCTAAATAAATCTCCGTGATTTTAGAACATGATAAAAAAAGCCTGAAATGATGCAGGCTTTTTTTATGTCTTAAAGATGAGGATGACTCCAAAGTCACCTTAGGACATATCTTGCCATTGGGTCTTCAGACCTATCGCTTAAAATAAGCACACATTTGGCTAGTATAGGTTCAACCATGGTACAGATTTTACAAAGACGTGCGCCTGCGCTGACGATTCGTGCTGGCCATCTAGCACGTGAGCTGATTCTGCAACAAGGTTTGCAACCCGAACAAGTCGATATTGTACCTGGTGCTGCAGGTGGCCCCAAAGGCATCGGGATCCAGGGACTGGATCAGGCGATTTTTGGTGAGTTTTTTCCACGTGCACCTCAGCGTAGAACTTTGGTGGGTTCTTCGATTGGCAGCTGGCGTTTTGCCAGTATGGCTGCACATGGAGTTCAACAGGGAACCGAACGTTTGGGTGAGCTGTATACCAACCTCTATTTTCATAAAAAAATGACCCGTCAGGATGTCAGCGAAGTTTGCCGTGGCATGCTGCTGGATCTGGTACAAGGCAAAGAAAACAATCTAGTCAATCATCCAGATTATCATCTCGCAGTCATTTCAATTAAAGCCCAACACATTTTCCAGAGTGACAAGGCATTGCCGTTGCTGGCTTCTGTGGCTGGAATTCTTGGAACGACCGCAGTCGCGCGCCGGCACAGCCGTTATTTCATGCAACGTGTGATCAGCCAGCCCAATATCGGTGAACAGTTTAAAATCGCTGAAGATGGATTTACCACACATTATCATGCACTGACCGAACAGAGTGTGTTGTCTTGGCTGATGGCTTCAGCCTCTATTCCCGGGGTAATGGCAGCGGTGAACAATATTCCGGATGCACCGCAGGGTTATTATCGCGATGGTGGCCTGATTGATTATCACATTGACCTGCCCTTTCAGAGCAAAGGCATTGTGCTGTATCCACATTTTACCGATAGCATTACCCCCGGCTGGTTCGACAAGTTATTTAAACGTACCTCAAATCCAGAAAATCAGGCACGAACTTTGCTGCTTTCTCCATCGCAGCAATATCTGCAAAGTTTGCCTTTGGGTCGTTTGCCTGATCGTAAAGACTTTAACTTAAAAGATTTGGATCAAACCCAACGGATTCAGCTGTGGAAGCAATGTATTGCGGAAAGTCAGCGTCTGGGCGATGAATTTCTGGAACTGGTCGAGAAGCAGAATTTTGCTGAGGTGATGCAAGCCTTGTAATTGGCAGCAGCTGCCCGATTATTTGTATAATTGCTTTAATTTTGTGAACTGTTGAAATTTATGCAGAAGTTTTTAGTTGTCCTGCAATACCTGTGTCTGGCCTTTGCCATTTATCTGATTTATAGCGTCAGCATGTCGCTGTATCGCCAGGATTTTGTCCTGATGGAACTGGTCGCTGATATCGGTACGATTCTGATCTGTATCGACCTGGCGGTGTTTTTATTTACCAGTAAAGGCAAGCCCGGCATTAGCATGGAAGAATATGCAAAAAGACTGGAACAGCCACCATCTAAACTGGTCTATGTGACACGAAAATTGGGGCATCTCGGTATTTTGCTGATTATCACCAGCTGGATTGTGCCGATGATTAACTCATAATGATCCAATAAAAAACCTCCCAATTGGGAGGTTTTTTTAAATTAAAGATATCTGAAAATTATTTAGAACCTTTAATCCCTGCTTGCAATAGCAATGCACCCAAACCACCAATTTTTTGCTCTTGTGGTTTAGCCGCTTGAGGTTTCTTACCCTGAGGGCGATCACCTTGCGGACGTCCTTGCTGTGGACGTTTACCCTGAGGCTTACGTTCACCACGTGGCTCATTGTTCTCGCGACGTGGCTGACGTGGTGCTTTCGCCGGCGCTTCAGAACCTTCAGGACGCATCGACAGATTCACGCGGTTACGTTCAGCATCCACATTCAAAACACGGACTTGTACGATTTGACCCGGTTTCACCACTTTATGCGGATCAGCGACGAATTCATTGGCAAGTTCAGAAATATGTACCAAACCATCTTGATGCACACCCACATCGACAAATGCACCGAAGTTAGTGACATTTGTCACTACACCTTCCAGCTGCATGCCTTCAGACAATTGCGCAACTTCAGTAATGTCATCACGGAATTTAGCAGTGCGGAACTCTGGACGCGGGTCACGGCCCGGTTTTTCCAGTTCAGCCAATACGTCTTGAATTGTCGGCAGACCGAATTTCTCGTCTGTAAATTCTTCAGCATTCACTTGGCGAATGATTTCAGTATTGCCAATGATGTCTTTTACAGTCGTTGCTTTCGCTTCAACAATTTTGCTCACCAAAGCATATGACTCAGGGTGAACCGCAGAAGCATCTAGTGGTTCTGTACCATCTTGAATACGCAAGAAGCCCGCAGCCTGCTCAAAAGTACGCTCGCCTAAACGTGGCACTTTCTTCAAAGACTGACGATTGTCAAAACGACCATTTTCCTTACGGAATTCCACAATTTGCTGTGCAATTGATTTATTTAGACCCGCGATATAACCCAAAATCGCTGCTGATGCAGTATTTACATCCACACCCACTGAGTTCACACAGTCTTCAACGACCGCTTCCAAGGTTTTCGCCAGACCGGTCTGGTTCACGTCATGTTGATACTGACCCACACCAATCGATTTCGGATCGATTTTCACCAGTTCTGCTAGTGGATCTTGTAAACGGCGTGCAATCGATACCGCACCACGAATAGATACATCTAGTTCAGGCAGTTCCTGTGAAGCTAGTTCAGATGCTGAATACACCGATGCACCTGCTTCAGATACAGAAACACGCGTCATTTTCAGATCACTGTTCGCAGCCATCATTTCAGCAACTAAAGCTTCAGTTTCACGGCTTGCAGTACCATTACCAATCGCGATCAGGTCAACATTGAACTCGCGGCATAAACGCGCCAGCTCGGCCAGTGAACCTTCTTTATCGTCTTTTGGTGCAAATGGATAAATCGTGCTGTGTGCAAGAACATCACCAGACTCGTTCACTACCGCCAGTTTCACACCGGTACGGATACCCGGGTCCACGCCCAAAGTGGTACGTGCGCCTGCAGGTGCAGAAAGCAGTAAATGACGCAGGTTTTCAGCAAAGACGTTCATCGCTTCTGTTTCAGCAGCCAGACGTTTTTCAGTCAGCAATGAATGTTCGATCGTTGGACGAACTTTACCGAGCCAAAATAGTTTTGCAGTTTGCTTCAAGAAATCCTGACGCGCTTGTGGCTGAACAGTTTCAAGATTGTATTCAGTTTCAATACGCGCCAACGGGGCATCATCTTCGCCATCCACTTTCAGGCCTAAAACGTTTTCTTGACGGCCACGCAGCATCGCCAATAAACGGTGTGAAGGCACTTTATTCAAGTTTTCAGAGAAATCGAAATAATCACGGAATTTTTTACCGACTTCTTTTTTCTCATCACTGGCAACCAAACTTTTCAGCACGGCAGTTTTTGCAAATGTCGCTTTAAGTTCAGTGGTCAGCGCGATATTTTGCGCCCAGTCATCAATCAGGATGTGCTGGATCGCATCAAGCTGGCTTTCAGTATCTGGGTAATCTTCATGGCTAAAACCCACCAAAGCTTCAGCTGGATCAACGGCTTCATTAAAGATTTTTTCGGAAATCGGGCCTAGACCGGCTTCTTTGGCCTTGAATGATTTACTGGTACGTTTTGGACGGTACGGCGCGTAAATTTCTTCTAATGCATTTTTGGTTTCAGCGGCATTCACACGCGCCAATAAATCATCAGATAATTTATCTTGTTCTTTGAGTGATTCAATCACCTTTTCACGGCGCTCATACAAATCACGCAAGTATGATAAACGCGTATCGAGTTGACGTAGTTGCGTATCGTCTAAGCCTTGCGTTACTTCTTTACGGTAACGTGCAATAAAAGGAACACTGGCACCTTCATCAATAAGCTTGATGGCAGCCTCAACTTGATTTGGACGTACGGCAAGTTCTTTTGCCAACTGCTGAACTAAGTCAGTCATCGTGTTTGATCCCACAAGGATAAGTACTAAATGGCATGATTATAAAGACCGGGTCTATAAAATCCACCATTGTTTTTATTAATTTACCTCATCTTTATATTATGAAGTGCCACAGTTTTCAGCTTTTCCCGATAAAGTTTGTATGAACTTTGCTTTTTATCCAGCTTAAAATCGTATTTTTTGCTCATTTAGATGTATATATTTGGTATCTATGTCTTGATTTTAACTGCAATATTTGGTGCTTTAGAGCATAGTCAATTAATATCAATGAATCGTATACTCAAAGCCTATTTGATTTTTGTTTATGACGACAATAAAGAATAAAGGAGCATCTCATGAGTTTAGTTGTACCTGCTGAAAAAGCCGATGCCGTACATACCGAAACGGACCGGGTCGAACGGATCCTGGTGGTTGATGATGATGTTCGTCTGCGTACCTTATTACAGCGTTTTCTCGAAGATAAAGGCTTTGTGGTTAAAACTGCACATGATGCCACGCAGATGGATCGACTTTTACAGCGGGAACTGTTTTCTCTGATCGTGCTCGACTTTATGCTTCCGGTCGAAGATGGCTTGAGTATCTGTCGTCGTTTACGCCAATCCAATATCGATACGCCTATCATTATGCTCACCGCTCGTGGTAGCGACTCGGATCGTATTGCCGGTTTAGAAGCAGGTGCCGATGATTACTTGCCTAAACCGTTTAACCCGAATGAGCTGCTGGCACGTATTCGTGCGGTATTGCGCCGTCAGGTACGTGAAGTGCCGGGTGCACCAAGCCAACAGATGGAAGTGGTTTCTTTTGGCCCATGGTCGCTAGATCTCTCTACCCGCACTCTGACCCGTGAAGGCCAAGTGGTAACGCTCACTACTGGTGAGTTTGCGGTACTGAAAGCACTGGTTCAACATCCACGCGAACCATTAACCCGCGACAAGCTGATGAATCTGGCGCGTGGCCGTGAATGGGGTGCCATGGAACGTTCAATTGATGTTCAGGTGTCACGTTTACGCCGTTTAGTGGAAGAAAACCCAGCGCGTGCACGTTATATCCAGACTGTATGGGGTGTGGGTTATGTCTTTGTTCCAGATGGTGCTGAATAAAGAAAAACTTATTACGATAAAAGATTACCCCAATTTATTGTCCCTAAAAGCCATTCGCTGCTGTTTGAGCCTCCCCTTCTTTAAAGGCTCGTATACAAATGCGCGAGTTCAGCGAATGGCAAAGTTTTTACTTGCGTAACAGTGTTACTCATTTTTTCAAAAAAAGTAACACAACAAGCTCCTTCCATCGAAGGTTCAAGCAGTAAGATTCCATTACAAATTATTATTACTGCTCAATTTGGAAAATGCCAACAGGGAGCTGGTGTGAAACTCGACCCCATCGATCCACAAAAATTTACCGATTTTGTCAGCTACTCGGAAAAAAAGCGTACCCGCGGGGAACGCTTTCTCGACAAGATCAAGCCGCGTTCTGCTGCCATGCGTACCACGGTACTGGTGGTTTTTGTGGTCTGTTTTAGCCTGTTCATGTCCTTGTGGTTCTTTTGGCGTACCCTGTTTTTACCTGAAATCCAGCAACATGCGCGTTATCTGGCCATGGAACTGGAAATTCTTAATAATCCCGATCTGCGCCTGTATCATAAACAGCAGGAAGTCGATATCGATGACTGGCTGAAAAACCGGGTCGGCATTGAATACGTTACTAATCCGGCAGAATATCCCACTGTCCGTGAAAAGCTGATTGCCGAATTTTTTACCCGACAGATCGAAACCAAACTCGCCAAAGAGTTACGCATCGAACAAGCCACAGTCTATTTCCAGTTTAAGCCGAGTCCACGTATCTGGATCCAGACTCCTGAAATGAATGGTCACTGGGTACAGGAACCTTTAAAGACTTATGCCAATTATAGCAATGAACTGATTTTGGGCTGGTTGCTTGGCACGCCGATTATTGTCGGCATCATTATTTTGACCTTGGTGCGTCAGCTCAACCGTCCTTTACGCCGTTTGCAGAATGCCGCCAACAGTTATAGCCGAATCGGCTCAGCACCCTATCTAGATACCAATCATGGTCCACTGGAAATCCGTCAGGTCAATCATGCCTTTAATCAGATGATTTATACGCTGGACCAGACCGAGCGGGAACGCCGAATCATGCTGGCCGGCATTTCACATGACTTGCGCACGCCCTTAACCCGAATCCGCCTCAGTGCCGAAATGATGCCAGATGAAGACTTTCTCAAAGAAGGCCTGATTTATGATGTCGAAGATATGGACGCGATTCTGGATCAGTTCATTTCCTATATGCGCGATGGTTCCGATGAAGAACCGCAGGACACCAATGTCAATGTACTGCTACAGGAACTGGTCAAGCAGTTTAAACCGCTAGATATCCGATTTACACCACAAGATATACCGACCATTCAGGCGCGCAGCATGTCACTAAAAAGACTGATCGGCAATCTGATCAACAACTCAAAACGTTATGGTTCAGAACCAATTGAGCTTTCTGCGCATGTTGAAGAAGATCAACTGTTGATTTGTGTCGCAGACCATGGCGAAGGCATCCCGGAAGATCAGATTGAAGCCTTGATGCAGCCTTTTGTTCGGGGCAATTCGGCACGAACAGTACAAGGCAGTGGCTTGGGGTTGGCCATTGTGAAACGGATTGTCGATATTCACCATGGCCAATTGCGTATTCATAATCGTCCTGAAGGTGGGCTGGAAGCTATCATTTCACTACCCGTGAATCAGGCGAATCCTGAGACACTTCCCCCAGCCACTACACTCGATAAAATTCGCCAAACTTTGACTGAGCACTTTTAATAAGTGATCAGTAATTCAACAAATGACTTTTTAGTTTTTCTATACAATTCATTTTATAGTTCACGAATTCAATCATTTAAAAATCATCATTTTTTATTATACCTACATTTAGCTAAAAAATTAGACCTTAGCCTAACACCTATGCACAATACATTTTTTGAGCGGTACAATCCGTATCATAGTTTAAGAATTAATGAGAGTTAAAATGTCTTTAGATCGTATCCGTTTAGCCTCCCTACACAACAAAGTCATCAGCCCTGAACAAGCGGCTGAATTCATCCAAGATGGCATGACTGTGGGCATGAGTGGCTTTACTCGCGCTGGTGAAGCGAAGGCGGTTCCTTTAGCTTTAGTTCAACAGGCAAAAGCAAACCCATTAAAGATCACGTTAATTACTGGTGCATCACTAGGGAACGATCTAGACAAACAACTGACTGAAGCTGGTGTATTGGCACGTCGTTTACCGTTCCAGGTAGACAATACTTTACGTAAAGCGATCAACAACGGCGAAGTGATGTTCATTGACCAGCACTTGTCTGAAACTGTTGAGCAAATGCGTAACCTGCAGTTGAAAAAACCAGACGTTGCGATCATCGAAGCCATAGCAATTACTGAAGATGGCGGCATCATTCCAACAACATCTGTTGGTAACTCTGCAAGCTTTGCGATTTTTGCTGAAAAAGTGATTGTAGAAATCAATACGAATTTAAGCCCGGCATTTGAAGGCTTGCACGATATCTACATCCCGACGTATCGTCCAACGCGTCAAGCGATTCCATTGACTCAAGTTGATGAGCGTATTGGTACGCATGCGATCAATATCGATCCATCTAAAATTGTTGGTATCGTATTTAACAGCGAATTGCACGACTCTCCATCTACTGTAACTGCACCAGATGATGAGACTCAAAGCATTGCCAACCATTTGATCGCTTTCTTTGAAAAAGAAGTAGCTGAAGACCGTCTACCGAAAAACCTCGGACCTCTTCAAGCAGGGATTGGTTCAATTGCAAACGCCGTATTGACGGGTCTGAAAGATTCAAACTTCGAAGACTTGATCATGTACTCAGAAGTACTACAAGACTGTACGTTTGAATTGATCGATGCCGGTAAAATGAAGTTTGCTTCAGGTTCTTCTATTACGCTTTCTGCTAAGTACGGCGAGAAAGTATTTAACAACCTAGAACAATACAAAGACAAACTGGTATTACGTCCACAGGAAATTTCAAACCATCCTGAACTGGTACGTCGTTTAGGTATTATCGGCATCAACACTGCACTTGAGTTTGATATTTACGGTAACGTGAACTCAACTCACGTATGTGGTACCAAAATGATGAACGGTATTGGTGGTTCAGGTGACTTCGCACGTAATGCCCACTTGGCGATCTTCGTAACCAAATCAATCGCGAAAGGTGGCGACATCTCTTCTGTAGTGCCGTTTGCTTCACATATCGACCACGCAGAACATGATGTTGATATCCTAGTGACTGAACAAGGTCTTGCGGATCTTCGTGGTTTGGCTCCGCGTGAGCGTGCACGTGCAGTAATTGATAACTGTGCGCACCCAATGTACCGCGATGCGTTGAATGATTACTTTGACCGTGCATGTGCAAAAGGCGGCCATACCCCTCATCTTCTTCGTGAAGCGCTTTCTTGGCACTCAAACTTCGAAGAAAATGGTCACATGCTTGCTGTTGAAGCTGCAGTAAAAACTGCATAATTGACTGCATTCACAAAACGCCCTACGGGGCGTTTTTTTATGGCATTTTTATATTTTTTTTGAATAGTCAGAACCTGATTATATTAAGGAAGCCATCTGGCTATCACCTACTCTTTCTTCTTTTATTTATCCTGCCGATCTGCTGTAGAAATACACTTCTGATGCTCAAGGGCTTTAAATTCTGATTCTTCACCCTCATACTTGAACACAAGAGCAAAATTAGAGACATGACATGCGCGTAGATATCTGGTCAGATGTGGTTTGCCCCTTCTGCTATATTGGTAAAAAACGTTTAGAAGCTGCTGCACAAGAAGCAGGTATTGAGCTAGAAGTACATTGGCACAGTTTTCAGCTCGATCCTGAAGCACCGGTACGTCAGGAAGTCTCCAACTCTGAGCGTCTGGCGCAAAAATATGGCCGCACCGTGGCAGAAGTCGAAGAGATGCAGCGCAATATTGCTGAAATGGCCAAAGCCGAAGGTATTGAATTTAACTGGGAAGGTGCCAATTCAGGCAATACCTTTAATGCGCATCGCCTGATTCACCTGGCGCAAAGCAAAGGTTTGGGCAATGAAGCACAGGAAGCGTTCTTCTATAGCTATATGACCCAAGGTCTGGCGATTGGAGAACGTGAAACACTGGAAGATGTCGCAGCGCGTATTGGCCTGAATCCGGTCGAAGTCGATGACCTGTTGGATTCGGAAGAATATGCCGACTTTGTCAAATTCGATCAGGAAGTCGCACACGAACAACTCAAAGTGACTGGTGTGCCTTTCTTTGTTTTTGATCAACGTGTGGCATTGGCAGGCGCGCAACCTAAAGAAGTTTTCTTGCAAGTATTTGAAAAAGCGCTCGATACATCAACCAATAGTCAGGCAGCACAGTGCTCAACAGAAACGTGTGACACCCCAGACCAAGCTAAATAAAGCAACGTTCAATAAAAAACCCCATTTCAAATGGGGTTTTTTATTTGTTATTGAATTGTATTCACTTAATCAACCAGAAAACTAATTTTTAAATTGACACGATATTCCGTGATTTTATTTTCTTTAATGACAACCTTCTGTTCATTGATCCAAGCACCTTGTACATTTTTGACCGTTTCTGTGACTTTTTGAATGCCCGTTTGAATCGCATCTTCAAAGCTTTTATTGCTGCTTGAATTGACTTCTACCACTTTTGCAATTGCCATAATAAAACTCTCAAAATGAAAATGAATGAAATTCTATCTTAGTCCATTCCTAGAAGATTGCAGCAGCCCGTAAACAAGCGATAGCAAAAACTTACATGGATTGAACAAAGCTCGAAATTTAGTTTTAAATTGGCAGATCAAAAACACATGACCTTTTATTTTAACACTCGATTAAGTCCAGATTTTCATCGCTAAAATAAAGTATAAAGCCCTGTAAAACCATAAAAATCAAACTAGAGTAAATATACTAATTTATTGTTTTGTAGAGTAATTTATCTAAAATTTACTGCCTGAATTTGCCGAATCTATCATTTTCTATTAAGTCTTATTTGCTATTATTTCACCCGAATTAGGTTTAAATATTCTCCTCTGTTCAAGTCATTGAACACTCTGATATTAAAGGTCATCCTATGAATGCTCTTAAATTTGCTTTCGCAGCAACCGTTATGGCTTTTTCTGTTCAAGCGTCTGCACAAATGGCGCAAGTGGTTCATCTGCCAGACTTTCCAGCGACTAAAGCACCTGCGGAAACAGTAAATACAGATGCTGCGACTGTGGTAACTGAAAAAACGGCTTAATGCAAAGCTGTTTTTCATTAAAACAGGCTGATTGATTCAGCCTGTTTTTTTTGATCATATTGAACACATTCAGTGTGAAAGATGCACGACTCTAAAAAAATATCGACTATTTCCTACTCTCATTTTTTCTATTGATTTTTATCACTTTTAATTAAAAAATTTGTTTATAAAATACTCAAAATAGATCACTATTTTATGTGATCTCTGCTTATAATTGCAGCAATATAAATAGATCAATGATAAGAAAATTTTTTATGCATGAACTTCAGGCATTGGTACAGGGCAAAATTCCGCCTCATTCCGTTTCTATTGATTATTTAATTGAGATGGCAGAAAGCTATACCGACTCAAATTCTGCTGAATACAGACTAGTGGAGCTGGCGGTTAACCTCGTACTGGCACAAACCCTGGATAAAGTACTGAAACATCTCTAGAGATCAAAAAATGAATGCTTTAGAAAAAGCACACTTAATTAAAGAACTACATGGACTGGCGCAGCAACTGGAGCATAAAGTCCTGCCTTTATATGAAATTGCCCGTTCTAAAAAAAGAATACGCGATATTTTTAATCTGTGTGATGAACCTATTTTCAAAACCCAGATTTCAGCATTTAAAGTTCGCACTCAGCCTGAACTTGTCACCTACCAATTTTCTGCTAACACGTCTTATCATTTAAGCTTTCGTGGCTATTTCACCGAAATCTTGGCGCTGGAACAAGCATTGTATGCCCATCCGGATTCAGGCTGGGCAGTTTTACATCATCCTGAACGTGGCTGGCAAATCTGGCTGATTCCGGCTCCCCAAGCTCCTGCCCTGCACAGCCAATGGGCTGAACTGCAACACTGTTATATCTGGCTGTTACAACAACAGCAGCGGTTTTCTTGCCTGAAACAGGATCCACCCTTGATCGTTCCTGCCTTATCCTTACACGAAGCTGAAACCAGCTGCAATTCTATGGAAACAACCAAATATCATCGGGGACGGCCGCGCGCAAGAATTCATGCACTAGAATTAAATCGCTTAGATGAGTCAACCAATCAAATACTAACTGAACCCAAGGAACTAAATCCTCAACTAAAAGCTGAAACGACAATTCAGCAAGAACAGATCACAGTCTCCGAATTGATTCAATTCCCTGTACAGATCCAACTGGGCAAACTAAACGCTCATGTACACCCTTTAGGTTTAGAAGAAACTAATATCCAGCGGCTCTGTGCTTTAGAACTAGAATCCGATGTCGAACAACACCCTGTTTATCTGGATATTGTCTTATATTATGCGGCAGAAGATAACTGGCAGGCACGTCAGGTTTATTTGGTTGAGCAATTGAATCTGCAAGGTCAGTTTGTTAAATATCTGATGCTCTTAGGGGTACCGAGTCAGTTGCAGGCTCACTATTGTATTCAACATTGGCTGAGCCATCATCAACATCAGGCTGCTGCGATTAAATCACTGGCGTGGTCTGTTATAAGCACCAGGTTCATGCAACTCGAGTTTTTTTCAACGGCTTACTTGCAGCAGGCTGAAACAGTCTGGACACAGCCAGATTACCATCCATTTATACCCGCACAGTACATTCAAAAGCAGAAATTTATCTCGTTTAAAGAAGCTGCTGCGGATTTTTCTACCCCAGTGCTTTTGCTACAGGAACATCAAAAAATCCGAGTGATTCATGGTGAAAAACGCATCTCTCTCGCAGAGGATGAGCTGGCCTATCCATACATCTTGCTGCAACGCGACAAACAGCTAAATTGGCAGAATATTCACAATATTATTTTAACAATGCCACAACCCATTCGGGTATTAGAGCTTTATCGGGAAATTCAGGCTCAAATGATTGAATAATTGCTGTTATTTTGTAGCTTTAACTTGCTTTTTAAGGCCGTTTTTTAGAAAACTACAGCTGAATATAAGAATACAAGAGCAACAAATATCTCATGCAAATAAACAGGGTTACTCAAATTTTACTGCTCTCTCTGGGCTTAGGAATGAGTGGTAGCATGTCTTGGGCCAATTCAGTCACAACTGCTCCTGCCAGTCCAACGAATATAGAGCCAAGCCGATCAGGCTTGCTGGATCAGATTCCACGTTTGATCGATGCAACACCCACGGTTCTGCCGGAGCAATCAAATGTCGCCATTGTTCCATCCACGCTAGAGACAGAAAATTATTCATGGGCGGATCAAAAGCAGAAAGGCATCCGCGAATGGGCCGATCGTACTGCGCATAAAATTGATAACTGGTTTGGTGAAAGCGATCCGGATCAGCCAGCTGCAGCTACATTACGGATCATTCTAGATAATCGCTGGGATGAATATGAAGGCTATGAGATTAAGCCCCGAATCCGCGGCAAGATCAAGCTTCCGACCTTGGAACAAAAGCTGAGTGTGGTGTTTGGTGATGACAGTCTGGACAATGAATTAGACAGCAATGTCGCGATTACCAATGAAAATCCTGCCACTTCCGGAAATAAGCGTCTGGATACTAAACGTGCCCGTGAAGATAACAGCTCTTTTGCCTTACGTTGGTCTGAATGGTCAGATCGTATTCCTTTTGAAACCGATCTGGATCTGGGCTTACGTTCTGGAGATGATATTTACCTACGCGTCAAAGCCAGTAAAGATTGGACACTAGAAAATGACTACTCTTTTCATGCCGAACAGATTTATCGCTATGGTATTCAAAGCGAAAACTATTTACGGACCAACCTGGAACTGATTCATGCCCGTCCCAATCAGGCCTTTTTCTCTAATCAGCTCAGTCTGACTTATGCCGATGATCAAGACGATGATCTCACTTGGGACAACTACACCTTTAGGCAACATCAGTTTTTTCAAGACAACCGTTTTAGTTACGGCATTTATACCGGTGGTTATCTGAATGACAAGGATCTGCGTCTTAATCGCTGGGGCCCTTATGTGTCCTGGAGACAACCTTTTTTACGTGAATGGTTTTTTGTCCAGACTGACCTGAACTATTTGAATGATCATCGCGAGGATCGTGATCACTATGTTGGGGCTTTGGTACGTTTAGAAGCGTTATTTTAAACTGAATGATGGTAGAAAATATAAAAGCCCATCATTCATGGGCTTTTTTCAATATTACTGAGGCAATCAGCGCGGTAAGTATTAGCTGGTTTTATTCAAGATAATACGATCACTGCGTAGCACTCGTTTTTGCTGTAATGAAGGTTGCTCCATCACTGGCATATTGAAGCGAATACGATCGCTATGTTGCACACGTTGTAGTTTTGCTGCCTCTACTTTCGCAACTTTATAAAAACTGATTCGATCTGTGCGTACCATTTTTTCTGCAGCAGGTGCCGCTAGACTAACTTGGCTCATCGACATCAGGATTACAGCGCCCATACTGATCATCAGCTTAGATTTCATAACATTCTCTCTCCTTACTTAATGATCGTAATTATAAATCAAAAAACCAGTATTAATTTAAAATTCAGATTTAAAATCCGCAGGGATTTTTTTATCTTCACTATCGTTTTTCCAGATCATTTCTAGAAATGAAAAATGAAGCAGGCATAAAAAATCCCTCCGAAGAGGGATTTTCTCATTCAATATATCAGCACTTAAGCAAGCAGCAAACTATTAATGCGCTTGACATATTCAGCAGGATTTTCTGGTAATCCACCTTCTGCAATCACCGCTTGGTCGAAGATCACATTGGCCAGATCATCAAACTGCGCTGAGCCATCCAGTTTTTTCACCAACGGATGTCCCGGGTTAATTTCCAGAATCGGCTTGATATCTGGCACAGGTTGACCCGCATCTTTCAGCATACGAATCAGCTGTGGAGACAATTCACCTTCGCCAGTCACCAGACAAGCCGGAGAATCGACCAGACGCGTCGTCACCCGCACTTCTTTGGTCTTGTCTTTTAATGAATCCGTCAACTTATCCACCACCGGTTTAAACTGGGCTGCGGCTTCTTCAAGGGCTTTCTTCTCTTCTGCATCCTGAAGGTCACCTAAGTCAACCGCACCCTTAGACACGTTTTGCAAAGGCGTACCATCGAACTCATTCACGAAGTTCATCGCCCATTCATCCACGCGTTCGGTCATCAACAGAACTTCAATGCCTTTTTTCTTGAACAGTTCCAGTTGTGGTGAATTTTTCGCAGCATTCAGACTATCTGCAGTCACATAATAAATGGCTTTCTGCCCATCTTTCATACGTGCTTTATAGTCTGCCAATGATGTGCTGACTTCATCATTGGTCGACGTCGCATAACGCAGCAGTTTTAAGATACGTTCACGGTTACTGAAATCTTCGCCCAGACCTTCTTTCAATACTGAAGCAAATTCCTGATAGAAGGTCTTGAAATTTGCCTGATCTTTTTCATCTTCAGATTTAGCCAGATTATCCAAAATGGTCAGGATACGGCGGGTATTGCCTTCACGGATGGTTTTTACATCACGGCTTTCTTGCAGTAATTCACGGCTCACGTTCAATGGCAGATCGGCACTGTCCACCACACCTTGCACAAAGCGCAGGTAGTTTGGAATCAGGTTATCCGCATCATCCATAATGAACACACGTTTCACATACAGTTTGATACCCGCTTTGGATTCACGGGTGAAAATATCATGTGGCGCTTTACTTGGAATATATAATAACTGGGTATATTCAGTGCTGCCTTCAACCCGGTTATGCGCCCAAGCCAATGGCGCTGCGAAATCATGGCTCAAGTTCTTGTAGAACTCGACATACTGCTCTTCAGTGATTTCAGACTTGTTACGAGTCCATAATGCGCTGGCCGAGTTAATGACTTCCCACTCATCAGTTTTGACATACTGGCCGCCTTTAGAGGTTTCGCCTTCAGCCGCTTCTTCTTCCTGCCAGACTTCTTTTTGCATCTGGATTGGCAGGCTGATGTGGTCTGAATATTTATTGATAATCTGCTTCACTTTATAGCTTTGCAGATAATCCAGCGCATCGTCACGCAGATGCAGAATAATATCAGTACCACGTCCTTGTTTCGTGATCTGTTCAACTTCGAACTCACCGGTTCCTCCACTAATCCAGCGTACGCCTTCAGAGACATCTGTGCCGGCACGACGCGATTCTACCGTAATCTTGTCAGCCACAATAAAGCCGGAATAGAAACCGACACCAAACTGGCCAATCAATTGAGCATCGGCTTTTTGATCGCCGGTCAGTTTGGACATAAAGTCTTTGGTGCCTGATTTGGCAATAGTCCCTAAATTATCAATAGCTTCCTGCTCGCTTAAGCCAATCCCGTTGTCTGAAATGGTAATGGTTTTATTGTCTGCATCCAGACTGACACGAACGCGCAGATCAGGATCATTTTCATAAAATTCAGGATGGTTAATCCCTTCAAAACGTAATTTGTCACATGCATCTGAGGCATTCGAGATCAATTCGCGCAGGAAAATTTCAGGGTTTGAATAAAGCGAATGGGTCACGAGATGTAGTAACTGAGCCACTTCAGCCTGGAAACTATGTTTTTGTGCGCTAGACTCGCTCATTAATCACTCCTTTTATTTTAAATACAGGTCAATACTGTTGCCTATATGAATGGAGTGAGTTACTAAATTTTCAATAGCCAGTTGTATATTTTTTCTCAAGATATTTTATAAAGGATCGCTTGATCTGATCTGGCTTGCATTTGTAAAGGCTTAAGTTTAAGCCTTAATAAGGCCCAAGCTTATAAATACGTTGAAATTGCAGGTCTATTTGCTGCTGGCGCATATTATAGACTTGACTCAGACAGGACACAGATTCCTGACAGCGGTCACGAAACTGTAGCCATTTCACCTGATCGCGCTGGATCACCGAGCGGGTTCCCATAGGCACCATACGACGTAAAATATGATAGCTGGTACTCATCTTGACATCGGCATCATTGAGCAGGCGATGTTCACAAATCGCTTTCTCTGTCACGGTTTCAGCTTTCTGACAATCAAAACTTGCCGCATAGGTAGACCCTACCAGCAGGCTGAAGAAGATCACAATACCTTGGCTTAAAAACTTCATGCTGATCTTCCTTATTATTCAATTATTAAGTCGTATTCAATTAATATTTACTTTATTCATTTTAATATAGTTGAACATTGCCGATCTGCTCAATTTCAATAAGTTATAAATCGTTGTTATTTTGAAAAAAAAAGCCTCATTCAAGATGAGGCTTTTTTATTAAGCAAGACTAGAATTTAGAACTTGTAGCTATAACCGATCGTGTAAACCCAAGGATCAATATTCAAGTCGAATTTAGTATTATCAGCATCATCTAAAGTCACTTCAGGACTCAAATCTGCATAGCGCACGTCAGCAAATACTCCCCAGTTTTTGGCATCGGCTGGCTGATAATTAAAGCCAACCTGACCTGCCAAACCAAATTCCTCTTTCACATCTTTAGCCAGACCTTCTTCATCCCAAGCAATAAAAGCTGTGCCACCTACACCAATATATGGCGTAAAACGTGTTGCATTTTTAAAGTTATATTTAGCGGTAATTGTGGGTGGAAGATGCTTAATCTTGGCAATTTTCCCTAGACCCTGAGCAGAAATGTCGTGATTAAATGGCGTAGCTAATAAAAGTTCTGCAGAGATATTGTCATTAAAAAAGTATTCAACCGATGGCGTAAAACCATATTCTTGATCCGCTTCTACGACTAAACCTGGTGCAATTTCAGTGTCACTTGATGGTGCTAAAGAACTGGCACCAACTTTCACCTGCCATTGACCTGCCATCGCAGATGCAGAAAGACCCATTAATGCAATTAGAGCAGCTTGCTTTAACATTTTAAAATACCCCACAGGAAGAATAATTATTAAGAAAATAAATCTTAATTAATAATAAACACGAGGGAAAATAATATGCAATAAGGATTATAAAACTAATTTTAAATTATTATTTAAAATATTGATTTAAAAAGTTATTTATTTTAAATTTACTGAATTGGTTGGTTTTAAATACCAAGTATATTAATCAGATAAATATGGCTTTATTCAGAGTAAAATAATCAGGTTTATATTAATTTTTATTTAAACATATATTTTAAATACATCTTATTATTTATTTTAAATCCAGATGAATCTGCTCCAATAGATATCAGAGCAGATTGAAATTGACTTACAGAACCATGGCTGCAATCCAGCCAAAAATCATTAACGGAATATTAAAGTGAATGAAGGTTGGAATCACACTATCCTTCATATGATCATGCTGACCATCCATATTCAGACCAGAAGTTGGGCCTAAAGTTGAATCCGAAGCTGGAGAACCGGCATCACCCAAAGCTGCTGCAGTTCCGATAATCGCAATGGTCGCCGCAGGGCTAAAACCGAACTGGATACACAGCGGTACATAAATAATCGCTAGAATGGGAATGGTTGAGAAAGACGAACCAATGCCTAGGGTAATTAGCAAACCAATCAACAGCATCAGAAATGCGGCCAGTGCCTGACTATCACCAATCCAGTTCACTGATGCTTCAACCAAGGTTGGTACCTGATTAGTCGCTTCAATCACCGCGGCAAAGCCTTGTGCTGCAATCATGATAAAGCCAACCAGCGCCATCATGCGCATACCAGTAATGATCACATCATCGGCTTCTTTCCATTTGAAAATGCCGGCACAACTCAGGATCGCGACACCGACCAGACCGGCCAGAATCATCGAATCTGAATAAAGCTGTACCGCCAATGTGGCAATAACTGCAAGACCTGCCATCCAGATGGTAAATTTGGCAATCTGCGGTTTAACCTGCTCAGCCACACCCAATTCAGCAGAAATACTTTGCTGTTCCTGGACATGAATATCTTGATATTGACGTGGTTTGCGATAGCTAATAAAGATCGCCACCAATAAGCCTACAAACATCCCGAATACTGGAATTGCCATCGCAGATGGAATCTGGTCATAGCTAATTTCAAATCCGTATGGTTTACCAAAGGTATTGATGTTATGACCCAGAATGTCATTCAGGAAGATGGCACCAAAACCGACCGGAATCAGCATATAGGTGCCTACCAGACCAAAGGTCAGCAAACAGGCAATCAAACGACGGTCGAGCTTTAAGTGGTTAAATACAGCCAATAGTGGCGGAATCAGTACCGGAATAAAGGCAATATGCACGGGAATAACGTTCTGCGAGAACACGGCAGCAATGGCGACTGTGAAAAAGATCAGATATTTCACCCGGTTTTGCGCTTTAAAATCGGCCTCACCTTTTAAGGTACTGATCATTTTATAGGCTAGCAAATCCGGTAAACCCGAACGTGCCAGAGCCAAAGCAAATGCACCTAAAATACCATAAGCCAAGGCAATTTTAGCACCACCACCCAAGCCATTGTTAAACGCGTCCAAGGTTCCCTGCAGGCCTAGACCTGCCAATAAACCACCTGTAACAGCACCAATGACCAGGGCAAAAACCACAGGTACACGTGCCAACGAGAGTCCGAACATGACTCCAATAGCAGCAAGAATTGCGAACATAATGAATCGGAATAGAGAGAAAGCGGCTATTTTATCAGAAAATACGGATAAAAATTCCGCCACTTTTTTCTGGTCGGGTCATGTTTCGCGGAGTGGCCTGTCAATGAATGTCAGCAGATTTACGCTGAATAAACTCATCAATCAATTGAGCCACTTGCTCCGGTTGACTCAGGATCGCCCAGTGATTGGCAGCCAGTTCTACTTTCGAGAAATCATCCACCCATTTTGACATTTCATCAACCAGATCTGGCCCGACAAACTGGTCATATTTCAGCACAATCGCCTGTACCGGACAGATGGCGAAACGCTGCCGTGGTTGAGTCAAACGTGGCAAAAAATTGGCCCGATACAGGTTCACACCATATTTTCCATCTTTGACAATATGCGGGTTGAGTGGCAGATCATCCCGTCTTTCTATTTGCTGCACGATCTTGGCCCAACGCTGCGGATTAAAAAAATTCCAGGCCAATGGCGCCACTAAAGGCAACTGAAACATCGCGATATACCAAGACTTACTCATTTGCTTTAAGAATTTTGCTTTGTTTTGCTGGAACTGTTCACGCATCCAGAAAGCGGCATGATCCAGACATGGCCCAGACAAGGTGCTATAAGACAGAATTCGTCCTTTAAAGCGTGGACCGGTGACGGATTCCCAGGACTGAATTGAACCCCAGTCATGCGCGGCCAGATGAAAAGCACGATTCGGCAATATTTCGTTCACCACCTCTTCCAGATCCTGACTTAAACGGGCCAAGCGGTAATCGGAGATTTTTTTGGGAATACTGGACTCACCTGCGCCACGGACATCATAAGTCACAACAAAGTAATCCTGACTCAAATGAGCAATGGCTGGCTCCCAAACTGCCTGATGATCGGGATAGCCGTGAACCAGCACCAATGCCGGTTGTTCGGATTGTCCATAAGTTTTGACACAAAGACGCTGCTGATCCGTGGTATCGACCCATTGCATGTGCATTTCCATCTTTTGATCCTGTTTTTGTTATTGACCACTTAGTTTATAAATCGGCATGATTGATCAATGCCAGCGCATTTTTGTTGCTCTAGTATGCATAATCACAGCCGCAAAAAGAATGTCAGTATGAGCCTATTCCAGAAAATTCAAAAACTGCCTCTGGTTTCAAAATTTATTCTGAACCGCTATGCCCCTTATCGTGGTGCAGGCATTGAAATTGATAAGATTGATTTTAATAATTATCACGTTCGGGTCAAAATGCCGCTGACCCGTAAGAACCAGAATATTGTCGGTGTGCATTTTGGTGGCAGCCTGTATTCAATGGTCGATCCCTTTTATATGTTATTGCTGATGCATCATTTGGGGCCGAAATACCTGGTCTGGGATAAAGGCGCCAGCATTCAGTTTTTGGCACCGGGTCGCGGTACAGTGGTAGCAGACATTCGGATTTCTGCTGAAGAAATTGCCACGATTATCAATCTGGCGACTGACAACGCGCCAGTGTATCGGCATTATCAGCTGAATATTTATGATGAAGCCGGGTTCAGAATTGCCGAAGTAGAAAAAACGGTATATATCCGGCGGAAACAGAGCAAAGGGAAAATTAACGCTCCTAAATAAGATAAAAGCGCCACATTGGCGCTTTTAAATCTAGCTAAATCTGAAATGACTTTCGACTTAACGACGACGGTTATCCTGTTCAATCGCAGCACCGGCACCACCACCGATTGCACCACCAATTGCAGCACCCGCGTTACCACCGAAGATGCTTTTACCGACTGCTGAACCAACAGCACCACCTACACCACTATAGGTCGCATTACGATTTGAACCGCCTTGGGATTTACTACCCGCTGCCGCACCGGCACCACCACCAACAGCTGCACCAACGCCACCGCCGACTTTATTACCAACACCACCACCGACTGCACCACCAAGGGCCGCAGCACCGATCCGTTGCTCATTGGCAGACATACTTTCACAACCCGCCAACATAAAGGTGGAAAGAGTGGCAACTGCCATAACACCCATTAATTTTTTCATGACCTTGGCCTTCCTGTCTTGCTTTAATTAAGCTTATCTTCATTTTATGAAACTAAAATCTGTAGCGTGTTACTTCTCTCGGTATTCCTGCTGAGTTTTGTAAATATCAATGGATTATTCTTCTGTTCAAGATGTCTTATTTATAAATTTCAGACAAAAAAAGACGCCCGAAGGCGTCTCTTTTCTCAGCTTTAACTCGAATTAGAATTCTTCGTTAAATGCCTGACTTAGAGCTTGGTCTACATCAGAGAAGTCATTGTGCAGTTCAAATTCTGCAGCTTCTGCTTCTTGACGACGACGCTCCAGGTGGTAAGCCAAACCTGTACCCGCTGGGATCAGACGACCTACAACCACATTCTCTTTCAAACCGCGTAAATCATCTTCTTTACCTGTTACAGCCGCTTCAGTTAACACACGCGTGGTTTCCTGGAACGATGCAGCAGAGATGAACGAGTCAGTAGAAAGCGATGCTTTGGTAATACCCATCAATTGACGTTCAAACTTCGCAGGGAACTTGTTTTGTGCAAGAACTGCTTGGTTTTCTTGAACAACGCGGATGTAATCCACTTGTTCGCCTTTGATGAAGCTGGTATCGCCGCCATCAGTGATATCAACTTTACGCAGCATTTGACGTACGATGACTTCAATATGCTTGTCGTTGATTTTTACACCTTGCAGACGGTATACGTCCTGAACTTCGTTCACGATGTAGTTTGTAAGCGCAACTTCGCCTTTCAAACGTAAGATATCGTGCGGGTTCTGTGGACCATCAGAAATAGTTTCACCACGGTTCACATGTTCGCCTTCGAACACGTTAATGGTACGCCATTTCGGAATCAGCTCTTCATAAATCTCAGAGCCATCATCCGGCGTAATCACCAGACGGTTCTTACCTTTGGTCTCTTTACCAAAGCTTACAACACCCGACACTTCTGCAAGGATTGCATGCTCTTTCGGCTTACGTGCTTCGAACAAGTCAGCTACACGCGGCAGACCACCGGTAATATCACGGGTACGTGAAGTTTCTTGTGGTACACGACCGATGACATCACCGACACCAATCGTTTCGCCATCGCGAACAGAAAGAATCGTGTTCTGTGGCAGGAAGTAGAACTGTTCACCACCATCAACGGTATCCAACACAACAGCAGGACGCAAATCTTTACCTGACGCAGGACGTGAAGTCACTGGCAAGATTTCGATGGTTGACATACCTGTTGCATCATCAGTTTTAGAAGTAACCGTCACGCCATCAGCAATCTGGCTGAAACGTACTTTACCAGCAACTTCTGTTACCAATGGATGTGTATGCGGATCCCAAGTCGCCACAATACCGCCTGCTTCTACAGCTTCGCCATCTTTCAGCAAGATAGACGCACCGTAAGGCAGTTTATAGCGCTCGCGCTCACGACCTAAATCATCCGCAATACCGATTTCACCTGAACGTGAAGTCGACACCAAATGACCTTTGGCATGTTGTACTGTTTTCACGTTGTGGAAACGTACTGTACCTTGGTTACGAACTTGTACACTGTTTGCAGCAGAAGTTCGGCTCGCAGCACCACCGACGTGGAAGGTACGCATCGTTAACTGTGTACCTGGCTCACCAATCGATTGAGCTGCCATTACACCAACAGACTCACCCGGGTTCACCTGGTGACCGCGTGCTAGGTCACGACCGTAACATTTCGCACATACACCGAAGGTAGACGCACAGTTCACGACTGAACGTACTTTAATTTCGTCGACACCTTGGCTTTCGATAAACGTTGCCAGTTTCTCGTCAATTAACGTATTACGTGGAAGCAGAACTTCGTCTGTACCTACACGTTTCACATCTTCAGCAACCACACGACCCAATACTCGTGCACCCAGGTTTTCGATGACATCGCCACCTTGAATGAACGGAGTCATTACCAGACCGTCATAAGTACCACAATCTGGCTCGGTAATAACCAAGTCCTGCGCAACGTCTACCAAACGACGAGTCAAGTAACCCGAGTTCGCAGTTTTCAGTGCTGTATCGGCCAAACCTTTACGCGCACCGTGTGTCGAGATGAAGTACTGAAGTACGGTCAAACCTTCACGGAAGTTCGCTTTAATTGGGGTTTCAATGATCGAGCCATCCGGCTTCGCCATCAAACCACGCATACCCGCCAACTGACGAATCTGAGCTGCCGAACCACGGGCACCCGAGTCAGACATCATGTAGATCGAGTTGAATGATTTTTGCTTCTCGTCTTCACCCTGTTTGTTCTTCACAGTAGTGAAAGACAAGTTGTCCATCATCGCTTTAGCAACCTGGTCATTGGTACGTGCCCAAATATCGACCACTTTGTTATAACGTTCGCCGGCAGTTACGAAACCTTGTTCGAACTGTTGTTCGATTTCACGAACTTCAGCTTCCGCTTTACCAATAATTGCTTGTTTTTGCGGTGGAATAACCATGTCTTCCATACCGACAGATACACCTGAACGCGTCGCCTGACGGAAGCCCAAGTACATCAATTGGTCAGCGAAGATAACAGTATCTTTCAGACCCAATTTACGGTAGCAAGAGTTAATTAACTTCGAGATGTTTTTCTTGGTCATCTCAACGTTAATTTGCTGGAAATCCATCCCTTCAGGTACAACTTCCCAAAGCAGGCAGCGACCAGGCGTCGTATCTACAATAATGGTTTGCTGTTCACGGTTACCGTCTTCGTCGATGACAGTCTGGTGTACACGTGCTTTAACGCGAGCGTGTAGATCAACCTGACCTGTTGCCAGTGCACGGTTTACTTCGTGAGTATCCGCGAACACCATGCCTTCACCTTTGGCATTGATTGCATCACGCGTGATGTAATACAAGCCCAAGACAACGTCCTGAGACGGTACGATGATTGGCTCACCATTCGCTGGAGACAAGATGTTATTCGTCGACATCATTAACGCACGAGCTTCAAGCTGAGCTTCAAGTGTTAATGGTACGTGTACCGCCATTTGGTCACCATCGAAGTCGGCGTTAAACGCAGCACATACGAGTGGGTGTAGACGGATCGCTTTACCTTCGATCAGGATCGGTTCAAATGCTTGAAGACCCAGACGGTGAAGTGTTGGCGCACGGTTCAACATTACTGGATGTTGACGAATCACGTGAGCAAGAACGTCCCAAACTTCTGGGGTTTCACGCTCAACCATTTTCTTCGCAGCTTTAATGGTAGTTGCTTGACCAGAAGCTTGTAGTTTCGCGAAAATGAATGGCTTGAACAGTTCAAGTGCCATTTTCTTCGGAAGACCACATTGATGCAAACGCAGGTTTGGACCAACAGTAATTACCGAACGACCAGAGTAGTCAACACGCTTACCAAGTAAGTTTTGACGGAAACGACCTTGCTTACCTTTGATCATGTCTGCCAAAGATTTAAGCGGACGCTTGTTCGAACCGGTAATTGCACGACCACGACGACCGTTATCCAGCAATGCATCTACAGACTCTTGTAACATACGTTTTTCGTTACGTACGATGATGTCTGGCGCTGCAAGGTCAAGAAGACGCTTCAAACGGTTGTTACGGTTGATCACACGACGATAAAGATCGTTCAGGTCAGAAGTCGCGAAACGACCACCTTCAAGTGGTACAAGCGGACGTAGATCTGGTGGAAGAACTGGAAGTACAGTTAACACCATCCATTCTGGCTTGTTGTTCGAATCGTTGAATGCTTCCATCAACTTCAAACGCTTAGACGCTTTTTTCAGCTTGGTTTCTGAAGTTGTAACAGGAATTTCTTCACGAAGACGCGCAATTTCAGCTTCAAGATCGATGTCTTTCAACAAGTCTTGAACCGCTTCAGCACCCATTTTCGCTGTGAATTCATCACCGTGTTCTTCTAATGCATTGAAGTATTCTTCATCGTTTAGAAGCTGGTATTTCTCAAATGGAGTCATACCCGGATCGGTCACTACATAAGATTCGAAATACAATACACGTTCAATATCACGTAGCGTCATGTCTAATAATAGACCGATACGGCTAGGCAATGATTTCAAGAACCAGATGTGTGCAACTGGAGATGCTAGCTCGATGTGACCCATACGTTCACGACGAACTTTCGCAGTTGTTACTTCAACGCCACATTTTTCACAAATGACGCCTTTGTATTTCATACGCTTGTATTTACCACACAAGCATTCGTAATCTTTCACTGGACCAAAGATTTTGGCACAGAACAAACCATCACGTTCAGGCTTGAACGTACGATAGTTAATGGTTTCTGGCTTTTTAACTTCACCGTGAGACCATGACTTAATCATTTCTGGTGACGCAAGACCAATACGGATGCGGTCAAACTCTACTGGAGCATGACCGTCTGAATCCGTCTTTTTGCGCATGATATCGAGCAAGTCTTTCAATTTTTTTCTCCGTGTGTTGTGGAGATTTTCACTCAACAACTGGGTCACAAATATTGTTTTTTAACTGAATTGGGAATCCCAAGAATCCCCCTCAATCCCCCTTTGTTAAGGGGGGAAGCCCCTCTTTATCAAAGAGGGGTTTGGGGAGATTTAATGGAGATTCTTAGTCACCATTTTTCAGTTCAATGTTGATACCTAAAGAACGGATCTCTTTGGTCAATACGTTGAACGATTCAGGCATGCCCGGGTCCATATAATGGTTGCCATCTACAATGTTCTTGTAGATACGGGTACGGCCTTCAACGTCATCCGATTTCACAGTCAGCATTTCTTGTAGCGTATATGCTGCACCGTAAGCTTCTAGTGCCCAGACTTCCATCTCACCGAAACGCTGACCACCGAATTGTGCTTTACCACCAAGCGGCTGTTGCGTAACTAGAGAGTAAGAACCAGTTGAACGCGCATGCATCTTGTCATCCACCAAGTGGTTCAGTTTCAGCATGTACATGTAACCAACAGTTACCGGACGGTCGAAACGCTCACCAGTACGACCATCATATAATACGGTCTGACCAGTACTAGACAGGCCTGCAAGTTGTAACAACTCTTTGATCTGACCTTCTTCAGCACCATCGAATACAGGAGTAGCCAAAGGTACACCAGCACGCAAGTTGCCAGAAAGTTTCAAGATTTCTTCATCAGTCAAGCTATCAAGATCTTCTTGCTCGCCACCAACTTTGTTGTAAATCTTGTCTAGGAAATCACGAAGCTCAAGTACAGTACGTTGCTCTTTCATCATCTTGTCGATTTGATCGCCAAGACCTTTCGCCGCCATACCCAAGTGAGTTTCAAGAATCTGACCCACGTTCATACGCGATGGTACGCCCAGCGGGTTCAATACGATATCAACAGGTACACCGTTGGCATCATGTGGCATGTCTTCTACTGGCAAGATGTTTGATACAACACCTTTGTTACCGTGACGACCCGCCATCTTATCACCAGGCTGGATGCGACGTTTCACAGCAAGATAAACTTTAACTACTTTCAATACGCCAGTCGTCAGTTCATCGCCTGTAGAAAGTTTGCGTTTTTTCTCAGCAAATTTCTCATCAATTTCGAAGCTCTTCTCTTTCAAGAACACTTGAATTTGAGTTAAACGTTCAGCAATTGCTTCGTCAACTGGTTGAATTTCAAGAAGATCAACAAGCTCTAAACCAGACAACACGTCTTCAGACAGTTTGTCGCCACGTTTAGTTGTACCGCCACCATTCGACTCTTGGCCATTCAGTAGGCGGATTACACGTTCACGTGCAGCTTCTTCGAAGATTTTGAATTCTTCTTTCAAGTCTTTACGGTATGCATCCAATTGCGCTTTTTCAATTGCTTGAGCACGTTCGTCTTTTTCAAGACCGTCACGTGTAAACACTTGAACGTCAATCACAGTACCTTTAGTACCTGATGGAACACGTAAAGATGAGTCTTTTACGTCAGCCGCTTTTTCACCGAAGATTGCACGTAGCAATTTTTCTTCCGGAGTAAGCTGTGTTTCACCTTTAGGGGTTACTTTACCAACAAGGATATCGCCAGCAGTTACTTCAGCACCGATGTAAACGATACCTGACTCGTCCAGTTTAGACAGAGCAGCTTCACCTACGTTCGGAATATCAGCAGTGATTTCTTCCGCACCCAGTTTGGTATCACGTGCAACACATGACAATTCCTGGATATGAATAGACGTTAAACGGTCTTCTTGAAGTACACGTTCAGAAAGTAAGATCGAGTCTTCGTAGTTGTAACCATTCCAGGTCATAAACGCAACGCGCATGTTTTGACCCAATGCCAGCTCACCGCCATCTGTTGATGGACCATCAGCCAGTACATCACCACGACCTACTTTATCGCCCAGGTTCACAAGAACTTTCTGGTTGATACAAGTGTTCTGGTTCGAACGGGTGTATTTGATCAGGTTGTAGATATCTACACCTGCTTCACCTGCGATCATTTCGTCTTCATTCACACGAATAACCACACGAGACGCATCAACAAACTCGATACGACCACCACGCTGAGCGATCACACATACACCTGAGTCATGTGCTACGTTCGCTTCCATACCGGTACCAACAAGCGGCTTGTCAGCGATCAACGTCGGAACTGCCTGACGTTGCATGTTCGAACCCATTAATGCACGGTTGGCATCATCGTGTTCTAGGAATGGAATCAGTGACGCTGCTACAGATACGACCTGCTGAGCAGATACATCCATATGCGTTACTTTTTCAGGAGGAATACGTACGAAGTCACCTTGATGACGAACAGATACAAACTCTTCTGTTAAGTTACCGTCTTTATCCATTGCAGAATCGGCCTGTGCAATGACAGTGCCTACTTCTTCAATCGCAGACAGGTATTCAACTTCATCTGTTACACGACCATCAACAACCTTACGGTATGGGGTTTCCAGGAAACCGAAGTTATTACATTTCGCATAAACAGAAAGCGAGTTGATCAAACCAATGTTTGGACCTTCCGGTGTTTCAATTGGACATACACGACCGTAGTGAGTTTGATGTACGTCACGTACTTCAAAGCCTGCACGTTCACGCGTCAAACCGCCGGGACCAAGCGCAGAAACACGACGTTTGTGCGTAATCTCAGATAACGGGTTGTTTTGGTCCATAAACTGAGACAACTGGCTTGAACCAAAGAATTCTTTGATTGCAGCAGCTACTGGCTTCGCATTGATCAAATCTTGCGGAGACAGGTTGTCAGTTTCAGCTTGGCTTAAACGTTCTTTAACAGCACGTTCAACACGTACAAGACCTACACGGAATTGGTTTTCTGTCATTTCACCAACAGAACGAACACGACGGTTACCCAAGTGATCGATATCGTCGACTTCACCTTTACCGTTACGGATTTCAACTAATGTTTTTAATACATCAGTGATATCTTCGTTCGAGAGAATGCCTTCAACTTCACGTGACTTCTGGTCTGTACCGACTTCGTAAGGACGACCCAAACGACGGTTGAACTTCATACGACCGACTGGAGACAAGTCATAGCGTTCAGAAGAGAAGAACAAGTTGTTGAATAAGTTTTCAGCAGCTTCTTTTGTTGGTGGTTCGCCCGGACGCATCACTTTGTAGATTTCTACCAATGCTTCTTCACGATTGCTCGTCGTATCTGCACGTAGAGAATCTGCAACGAATGAACCGCGGTCGATATCATTGGTGAACAGAATATTGAACTGCTTCACGCCGCCTTCTGCAATTTTCACCATGATTTCATGGCTTAATACAGTATTGGCTGCAATCACATCACCATCTTTTAATGGGATGTCTTCAGCAGTGATACGCTCATACAGGTACTCATCAGGCACTGCAAGTTTTTCAAGACCTGAAGCTTCCATTTGACGTACATGACGCGCATTGATACGTTTACCTTGCTCAACAATTGCCTTGCCATCCTTGTCCAGGATGTCAAATTGTGCCATTTCGCCACGCAGACGTTCAGGCACCAGGTCAATCTGGTAGCTACCCATGTCAAGATACACAGGTACTTTCTCGTAGAACATGTCGAGAATGTTTTCGTTGCTATAACCCAAGGCACGAAGCACCACAGTCGCAAGCAATTTACGACGACGGTCAATACGTACATAGACGAGGTCTTTGGCATCGAATTCAAAGTCTAACCATGAACCACGGTAAGGAATGATACGCGCTGAATAAAGGACTTTACCACTTGAGTGAGTCTTGCCTTTATCGTGGTCAAAGAATACGCCTGGTGAACGGTGTAATTGTGACACGATCACACGCTCGGTACCGTTAATCACAAAGGTACCGTTATCCGTCATTAATGGCATTTCGCCCATATAGACTTCTTGTTCACGTACGTCTTTAATTGACTTCGTTTCACGATCTTTCAGGATCAAACGAATTTTTACACGCATTGGTGCTGCATAAGTTGAGCCACGAAGAATACATTCGCGTACATCAAACTCAGGCTTACCAAGACTATACTCAACAAATTCTAAAGCAGCATTGCCAGAATAACTTTCAATAGGAAAAACTGAACGAAATGCGGCTTGGAGACCGATATCTTCGCGGTTTTTTGGTGATTTGCCATCTTGTAAGAATGTTCTGTACGAGTCGACTTGAATCGCGAGCAAGTACGGAGCATCCATGACGCTAGGCAATTTACCAAAATTCTTACGGATCCGTTTCTTTTCGGTATATGAGTATGCCATCTGGAGTCCTCGGAAAGTGTAAACCAAGCCCGCCTGCAGAACGGGCTCAGAAGGAATTACGCTGGCCGATATGGCCACCACTCTTTACAAATGCTGCAATTTTTAGTGGTATTAAAACGCTTATCAATATTTTTTAATGAAAAATATTGGTAAACGTTTGTTCATTATGTTTATTTTCAATTTGTATGATTTTTATATCATGCAAACAAAAATCGAGCCGATTATTGTAACGCAAAAAGGCTGATGACCCAAGAGCCATCAGCCAATTTTTGGAGCCGATTATAAAAAAACCGGCTCCCTTAAGAAATTACTTAAGAGTAACTGTAGCACCAGCTTCTTCAAGTTTCTTCTTAAGCTCTTCGCCTTCTTCTTTAGAAACGCCTTCTTTAAGAACTGCAGGAGCGCCTTCAACCATGTCTTTAGCTTCTTTCAAGCCAAGGCCAGTCGCTTCACGAACTGCTTTAATTACAGCAACTTTGTTCGCGCCGAAAGAAGTCAATTCAACATTGAATTCAGTTTGTTCTTCAGCAGCAGCAGCAGCTGGACCAGCAGCAACAGCTACAGCAGCAGCAGATACATTGAATTTCTCTTCGAAAGCAGAGATAAGTTCAACAAGTTCAAGAACAGTTTTTTCAGCAACTGCGTTTAGGATTTCTTCGTTTGTTAAAGCCATGAGATTAACTCCAAATGGGTATTGAATGATGTGTGTTTAAGTTTGAGCTTAAGCAGCTTCTGACTCGTTTTTCTCTTGAAGCGCTGTAAGTAAGCGGCCCAATTTCGAAATAGGAGCTTGAAGAACGTTTGCAAGCATAGTAAGCGCTTTCTCTTGGTTCGGAAGATTCGCGATTACGCTAACTTCTGCACCTTGATAAAGTTTGCCATCAAATGCAGCAGCTTTAAGTTCAAATGCTTTATTAGTTTTAGCGAATTCTTCGAACAAACGTGCAGCAGCACCCATGTCGTCTTCAGAATTCGAGAAAGCTAAGATTGTTGGGCCAACAAGGTTGTCGTTCAAGATATTGAATTGAGTATCTTGAAGAGCACGTTTAGCCAAAGTGTTACGAACGATACGTGTAGTAACACCAAGTTTACGCGCTTCAACACGTAGAGTAGTTAACTGCTCTACAGTCAAACCTTGGTAGTCAGCAACAACAGCAGCAAATGCAGTAGAAGCAACTTCAGCTACTTCAGCTACGATCTGTTTTTTGCCTTCGATAAGAAGAGCCATTGTAAAACCTCCTAACGGTGATTTATGTACTTACGCGAAGTACACTCCCAATTCGCAAGACCATCACTGGACTCACACGCGGAGGATGAACAAATCACACCACCGCGTCTACGCAGGCTGGGCTATTAAGAGAGAAGCATAAAACTCCCCTCGCCCGCGGTCTTTGACGCTGATAAATTTTCATTTATCAATTCAAAGTTTGCCTAAGTTTGCAAAATACGACGGAGCGTTTCTTGCGTAAGTTTTAAAGCAGCGCTTTAAAACTTACTCAGGGCTTTAAAATTCTGTAATAAGTCGAGACTTATTTAGAAACGTTTGCTACATCAACGATCAAACCAGGACCCATAGTTGAGCTCAAAGTGATCTTTTGAATGTATACGCCTTTAGACGTAGCAGGTTTCAAACGTTTCAAGTCAGCAACAAGTGCTTCAACGTTTTGACGAACAGCAGCAGCTTCAAAACCTACTTGACCGATCGCAGCATGGATAATACCAGCTTTGTCTACGCGGTAACGTGCTTGACCAGCTTTTGCATTTTTAACTGCAGTAGCAACGTCAGGAGTTACAGTACCCACTTTAGGGTTTGGCATTAAGCCACGTGGACCAAGGATCGTACCAAGTTTACCTACAACGCGCATTGCATCTGGAGCAGCAATTACTACGTCAAAGTCAAGGTTACCCGCTTGGATGCTTTCAGCAAGATCGTCGAAACCAACAACGTCTGCGCCTTCAGCTTTAGCAGCTTCAGCAGCAGCGCCTTGAGCGAATACAGCTACACGTACAGTTTTACCAGTACCTGCAGGAAGTGTAGTCGCGCCACGAACAACTTGGTCAGATTTACGAGGATCAACACCTAGGTTTACCGCGATATCTAGAGATTCTTTGAATTTAGGAGCTGGAAGGCTCTCTAAAACTGCAACAGCTTCTTCTAGCGTGTAAACTTTGTGCGCTTCTACAGCAGCTACGATCGCTTTTTGACGTTTAGTTAATTTAGCCATGTCTTAAAGCTCCACTTCCAAGCCCATAGAACGCGCAGAACCAGCAATGGTACGTACACGTGCGTCTAAATCAGCACCAGTCAAATCTGGTTCTTTAGTAGTCGCGATTTCTTCGATTTGAGCACGAGTCAACTTACCAACTTTAGTTTTGTTAGGTACAGCTGAACCCTTCTGGATACCAGCAGCTTTCTTAAGAAGAACAGCAGCAGGTGGAGTTTTCATGATGAATGTGAACGACTTGTCGTTGTACACAGTGATCACGACTGGAATTGGCAGACCAGCTTCAACTTTTTGTGTCGCAGCATTGAATTCTTTACAGAATGCCATGATGTTCACACCACGTTGACCTAGTGCAGGACCAATCGGTGGAGATGGATTCGCTTTACCAGCTGGAACTTGCAGCTTGATATAGCCGTCAATCTTCTTAGCCATTTCAAATTACCTCTGGGTGCAAACGCCGGTGAAGGCTCCCCAATGATTTCAAGTAACGATACCGTTACAACAACAATGCCTGACTTATAAATAAGTCAGGCGTTTTCAACCCATACAAATTAGACTGATTTTTCGACTTGACGAAATTCCAATTCAACTTGAGTTGGTCGGTTAAATACATTAATGGTCAGCGTTAAACGCGACTTTTCGTACTGAACTTCTTCCACCACACCTTTAAAGTCGGTGAATGGCCCGTCAACCACGAGTAATTCTTCGCCTGGTTCAAACATCGTCTTAGGACGAGGTGCTTCGCCAGTATTGCGTACACGCGCAAGAATCGCATCTGCTTCTTTTTGCGTAATCGGTGCCGGTTTTTCAGCCGTACCACCAATAAAACCTAAAACTTTTGGACATTCTTTAACAATGTGCCAAGTATCATCGTTCATTTCCATTTCGACTAGGACATAGCCAGGAAAGAACTTACGCTCTGATTTACGCTTCTTGCCATCCTTCATTTCTACCACTTCTTCGGTAGGAACAAGGACTTCACCAAAGCTATCGGCAACAGCGCTACGCTGGATTCGATCATTAAGCGAACGCATCACTTGTTTTTCATAACCTGAATAGGCATGAATAATGTACCAACGTTTCATAGCTCTCTTACCCGATAATAAACTTCATTAACCAGCCTAAAATATAGTCAAAACACCACAATAAGATGGATGCAATTACGACTACAACAAGAACTTGCCAAGATGTGGACATCGTCTCTTGCTTGGTAGGCCAGGTCACTCGACGCAACTCAATTCGTGCATCTTTCAGCAGACGAATAAAGCCTTTGCCTTGATGGGTGGCGTATAATAAACCGAATGCTGCAACGATACAAGCCAAAATCACCCCAACGCGCACCCAAATATCATTCGCAGGTGCCCAGTACGCTGGTAAATATTGGTTTACCATCATTGCACCAACCAATAAAATCAAGGCGATAACCCATAGAACCATGTCTAATGGAGAACCAGAACTTACATCTACTGCAGGATTATTTCTTTGAGGAATTGCCGCTTCGCCTAATGCGTCGCGTGATTTTTCATTCGACATTTTTGTACTCGTCGTAGGTTTCGCGACTTATTATATGACCAATTTTGCCGACATCAAGCGTCTTTTTAGAAACTTGGCAGGTCAGGAGGGACTCGAACCCCCAACATTCGGTTTTGGAGACCGACGCTCTACCAATTGAACTACTGACCTGCAAAACAACAAGTTGGAGCCTAAGCTCCAACCTGCTTGTCTTATTCTATGATTATGCAGTTACTTTAGCAACTACACCAGCACCCACTGTACGACCGCCTTCACGGATCGCAAAACGTAGACCTGGGTCCATTGCGATTGGGTGGATTAGCTCTACTGACATCTCAACGTTGTCACCAGGCATAACCATTTCCACGCCTTCTTTAAGCGCGATCGCACCAGTTACGTCCGTAGTACGGAAGTAGAACTGTGGACGGTAACCGTTAAGGAATGGAGTGTGACGACCACCCTCTTCTTTAGAAAGTACGTATACTTCTGCATCGAATTTAGTGTGTGGCTTGATCGCACCTGGTTTAGTCAATACTTGACCACGTTGTACGTCTTCACGCTTAGTACCACGAAGAAGAACACCACAGTTCTCGCCCGCACGACCTTCGTCAAGAAGTTTACGGAACATTTCTACGCCAGTTACTGTAGTAGTTTGAGTATCACGGATACCAACGATTTCTACAGACTCACCTACTTTAACGATACCAGTCTCTACACGGCCAGTTACTACTGTACCACGACCAGAGATTGAGAATACGTCTTCAATTGGCATAAGGAATGGAAGGTCAATTGCACGCTCTGGCTCTGGAATGTAAGAGTCAAGTGCTTCAACAAGCGCAACTACAGCTGGCTCGCCGTATTGGCTGTCATCACCGTTAAGCGCAAGAAGAGCAGAACCACGGATCACTGGAGTGTCATCACCCGGGAAGTCGTAAGTAGAAAGAAGTTCACGAACTTCCATTTCAACTAGTTCAAGAAGCTCTTCGTCGTCTACAAGGTCGCATTTGTTCAAGAATACAACGATGTAAGGTACACCTACCTGACGAGAAAGCAGGATGTGTTCACGAGTCTGTGGCATAGGACCATCAGTCGCAGCACATACAAGGATCGCACCATCCATCTGAGCAGCACCAGTAATCATGTTTTTAACATAATCGGCGTGGCCCGGGCAGTCTACGTGAGCGTAGTGACGAGTTGGAGAATCGTATTCTACGTGTGAAGTATTAATTGTAATACCACGTGCTTTTTCTTCTGGTGCAGAGTCGATTGCAGCGTAGTCTTTCGCTTCGCCACCGAATTTCTTCGCACATACAGTTGCAATTGCAGCTGTTAAAGTTGTTTTACCATGGTCAACGTGACCAATTGTGCCCACGTTAACGTGTGGCTTATTACGTTCAAACTTAGCCTTAGCCATGTTAATCTTCCTCGTTTACGTCGAACACAATTCTGAGTAAAACCCAGCTCCGACATATCGTTTAAAAAAACCGAACACCAAATACTTGAAAAGCAGACTAAATAGCCTGCTTTTGGAATTTCTTTGCAACAGAGTTGCTAAACTGTAATCTGGAGCTCTTATCGAGATTTGAACTCGAGACCTCTCCCTTACCAAGGGAGTGCTCTACCACTGAGCTATAAGAGCAAATATTAGTACTTCAATGGAGCGGGAGACGAGGGTCGAACTCGCGACATGTAGCTTGGAAGGCTACCGCTCTACCAACTGAGCTACTCCCGCACGATGTTGGTACAAACCACTTATTGAAGTCTTAAAATTGGTGGTGAGGGAAGGATTCGAACCTTCGAAACTTTCGTAGCGGAGTTACAGTCCGCCCCCTTTGACCGCTCGGGAACCTCACCATTTTTTACACTTACATCAGTGCTGTTCATTACTTCACACTACCAAACCTCTAAGATGGTGCCGGCACACGGATTCGAACTGTGGACCTACTGATTACAAGTCAGTTGCTCTACCAACTGAGCTATGCCGGCGTTTCTTAGTGTTTCGTACGTTTCGTATCGGAACGGTGTGCAGTTTAGCAAAACTCAGAATCCTTGCAAGTGTTTTTTTCAAAAAAAACCTCAAAAACTCATAAAATCAAACCATTTGATGATAATTCAACCGCTTTGATCACTGCGCGAGCTTTTATTTGGGTTTCATTCCACTCAGATTCAGGATTTGAGTCGGCAACTAACCCTGCTCCAGCCTGAACATAGACCTTATTTTCGCGAATGACACAGGTACGAATCGCAATCGACATGTCCATTTCGCCATGCCAGCCTAAATAACCAACAGCGCCACCGAAAATTCCACGTTTTACCGGCTCAACTTCATCAATAATTTCCATGGCACGGATTTTTGGCGCGCCTGAAAGTGTGCCTGCGGGGAAAGTTGCCTTAAAAACGTCCAGAGCATCGACATCATCACGTACTTCACCCTGCACATTGGAGACAATATGCATCACATGTGAATAACGTTCGATCACCATTTGATCAGTTACCTGCACTTTGCCAATTTTTGCAATGCGTCCCACATCATTACGTCCCAGATCAATCAGCATGACATGTTCAGCAATTTCTTTTTCGTCAGAGAGTAAGTCCTGCTCAAGTGCCAGATCTTCTTCTTTGGTTTTGCCACGTGGACGGGTTCCCGCTAATGGACGAACTGTGGCAATACCATTTTCCAGACGGGACAGAATTTCAGGAGAGGAACCGACAATATGGAATGGCGTGTTATTTTCCAAGGTCTGCCCTTGCACCAGGAACAAATACGGCGATGGATTGAGATGACGCAGCGCACGATACACCTGTAGCGGGTCACCGTCGAAGTCAGACACCATCCGGTGCCCGGGTACGACCTGCATTACATCTCCAGCACGAATATACTCTTTGACCTTTTCCACCGAAGCAATGAAGTTGTCATGTCCGGTGAGGGACTCAAAATGTGGCGGCGTATGTTTTTCAGCTTTAAGGCTGATGGGCGTGGCCAGAATATTTTCCAATTCATTTAATTGTTCATGTGCTTTTTCATAAGAACCCGGGGCAGTGGCATCCGCATGTACAATTAAGAACAAGGTATCTTTCAGGTTATCAAAGACAATCACTGTTTTAGAGAGCATCATCCAGATATCTGGCAAGCCGACCGGATCCGCTTCCGGCACATTTTTTAATTTCGGTTCGATATAACGCACCGCGTCATAACCAAAGTAACCGACTAATCCACCAGTAAAACTCGGTAGGTCCGGTAATTCTGCCTGGGTTGGCACCTTAAATTGCGCCTGAAAGTCGCGAATATATTGAAATGGGTCCGCACAGTGCTGCTTTTCAATCGAATCATCTGCGTGCTGTACCGTCAACTCGCCTGCATTGCAGGAAAATACCGTGGATTCACCTAGTCCAATAATCGAATAGCGTGCCCAGTTCTCACCACCTTCTACAGACTCGAATAAATAAGCCTGCTGATGCTGTTTAAGCCGAGCAAAAATAGAAAGTGGTGTATCGGTATCTGCCAGACGCTGACGATAAACAGGAATGAGGTTATAGCCTTGCGCAGCAAGTTGCTGGAATTGTGCTTGAGTGGTCATGCGGTTTTTCTCTTTAAATTAGGGTTACTCAGTATGTAAATAGAATTGAACTGAGCGACGCCATCGAAAAACCTTACAACTATTCATTTTCTTTCCTTAGTACGCGTATTAGGCAAGTAATTCTCTAAGATCATCCACAATCTGCTGTGGCTGACAATCTGCAATATTTTCACCATGATTATAGCCATAGCTGACTACAACACAATCAATCCCGGCGCGGCGCGCAGCTTCGACATCATTGGAAGAATCTCCAATAAGCAAAACCTGTTCTTTACTTACGCCATAATGTTCAACACAGTGCAGCAACTGGCGTGGGTGCGGTTTACGTTCAGTAAAACGGTCACCACCAATGGTATCGGCAAAATAATGAGCCATATCCAAGGTATCTAAGATACTGCGGGCAGGAAGTTCAGGCTTATTGGTCACACAAATCAGGGTTTTACCTTGGGCTTTAGCCCAGTCCAGAAATTTCAGGATTCCCGGAAAAGGAACGGTATCGACGCAGGGATCGACATTATAGATATCCAGAAAAGTCGTTAAGAGTTCCTGATGCTGTGCCGGTGTGACTTCACCCACCAGATGCTGGAGTACACTTTCACAGAATATCGACGTGCCCTTACCTATCCAGGTCCGTACCTGCTCTTCAGTTACCAGAGGCAATTGCAGCACATTCAGGCTCATATTCATGGCGCGATACAGATCATGTGCTGAATCCACCAAGGTACCATCCAGATCAAACAAGATCAGTTCACGCTTTTCTAATTGTGCAATAGACATCCCGACCCTCTTTTATAATGTGCGCAGCCACAAAAAAGGCATGCGCTATGCATGCCTTGATTGTAACCAATCATCAGCTTATTTGAACAATAACCAAGCCATAATTGCCAAAATAATCAGCACAATCACTGAAATCAAACCTACAGATACATTTTTCTGGGTTTCTTTTTCCTGTTCTACACGTGATACAGGCTGCTCAACCGGAATTGGGGTAGGCTCTGGTTTTACCGCATTAATGTCCACGCCTTCCGGAATAGGTGCCGGTTTTGGAATACCGACATTGGTTGGCATGCCATCACGGGTTAATTGTACCGTAGCATCACGATGTTTCAGTTCCGGCATTCCCTGATCATTCATTTGCTGTGCAGGTGTAGGCTCAGCGACTTCGACCTGTTCCACGACTTTTTCTGCCGTTGCTTCAATTTCTGCTGGAACCTCTACTGCAGCCGCAGGCGCCATTACTGAAAATTTCAAGCTGGCAAACTGAACAATGTCATCCTGCTTTAATAAGGTTTCTTGCGCAATCTGCACATCATTGACGAAAGTGCCATTCGATGAACCCAAATCCTGCACCCAGAGCGCATCATCCTTTAGTAAAAATGCCGCATGTTTACGGGAGATTTCCGCAGCCTGTAACACGATATCTGCCGCCTGATGACGCCCCACCAGCATGTCACGGTCAATGCTAATTTCCTGTCCTGTTAAGTCGCCTGTAATCGCGTGTATTTTCCAAGTCATGAAAGTTACTTCTCTGTTCTCTTTGACATTATCATAACATGCTGTCTGCAAATGCGAATGACTTAGCTTTTGGGTCTAAGTGTGGTTGTTGTAACGGTATTTTTACTTTTTTCTACCTGTTGGACGGGTTCTACCACTTGTCGCTGAATCACTGGTTCTATCGCTACCGGCGTAACAACTACATTGGCTGGCTGCGCCTGAACGGGTGCGGTCGGCACAGTTTGATAAGTCGAGTTTTGCAATGGCGTTCTGGATACTGGAATTCGCTGTTGATACACATCTTCAACACTTTCTGGCAGCTTGGCAAAGTTCCCGTCCGAATCGAGTGCGAGTTGCAGACTATATAGCTGACTATAGCGTTGTTGGGTCAGTTTACGCACTGCATTTTTATCGCCTACAATGGTTGGATGGATAAAAATCAGCAGGTTACGCTTCTGATTGGACTTACCTTCTGAACGGAATAAACGTCCCAAGCCTGGAATCGCACCCAGACCAGGTACAGCCTGACGCCCATAACTGGTGTTATCTGAGATCAAACCACCAAGGACAATGGTTTGTCCATGTTCGGCCAGAATTGAGGTTTTGATCGCTCGCTTGCTGGTGACCAGATCCTGTGCCTGCCCTTTACTGGCCTTGACATCAGAAACTTCCTGTTCCACTTCCAGGCGTACCGTACCATCTTCGCCAATATGCGGGACCACCTTTAAAGTGACCCCGACATCCTTGCGTTCAATGGTGGTATAGGGATTAGCAACTCCAGCAGCACCTGTAGACACTGAGCCTGTCACAAAAGGTACGTTTTCACCCACCACAATATAAGCTTCTTCATTATCCATGGTCACAATCGACGGCGTAGACAACAGGTTGGATTTAGTGGTTTCTTTGAGTGCCTGAATCATCGCACCATACAGACGACGGGAACCATCACTGCCTTCACGATAATCACCGAGTACCAGTGAACTGCCCGCGCCCACGGCACTTGCAGCACCTGCACCACCACCGGTGAGATAACCGGCCGCAATATTTTTCAGACTAGTCCCAAAATTATCGAAGTTCACCAGCCCAATCCCACTGCTGATATCACCCAAGGCCCATTGCACACCGAGTTGATCCGCATCGGTTCCTTCCACTTCAATAATCGCGGCTTCGATCAGCACCTGTTGACGACGGATATCCAGCTGGTCAATTGCTGATTCAATTTCTCGCATCAGTTGTGGATCCGCTTTCACCACCAGAGAATTTTGCGTGGTATCGGCAATAATACTGACGCCATTACCATTAAAACTGGTAATTCCGCCCTGCTCATTATTCATGCCGGTATTCAGCTGAATGCCTGAAGAGGTGTTGCTACTCGAACCCGTACTGGTATTGTTGTTATTTAAATTGCTGCTGGAACTGAGTGAAGACGAGGTCGAGGTTGTGCTACCTGAATTTGAATTACTACTGTTCACCGCCTGCCCGCTCACCAGCCCCTGCAAGATTTCCGCAAGATTTTTGGCACTGGCATATTTCAGACGAAAAACTTTTAAACCGCCCAAACGATCCGCAGCCGGCACATCCAGAGTTTCGATCACTTGACGCACCCGTTTGCGCGTCGTGGGATCACCTTTGATGATGATCCGGTTGGTACGAGTATCTGCAATCACCCGCACCCGTGAACCGCGGACATCTTTAGCTCCACCGGTGGCAGTCATGGACTCGATCAGTCCAATCATTTCTTCGGCCTGACTGGATTGTAAACTGACCGCTTCAATATCATTTTGACCGGTGCCATCCAGATTACGAATAATGGTTTCCAGCTGGTAAATATTGCTGGCACGATCCGACACAATTAAGGCATTCGTACCCGGCACCGCCGCCAAATGGGCAAACTGCGGCATTAAAGGACGTAATGCAGGAATCAAGTCATTCGGATTGGTATTTTCCAGCCACAACACTCGGGTCACAATCTGGTCACCACTGGCACGGCTTCTGGCATCATAGGGAATGCCTGAGCTTTTGACATTGCTGTCCGGAACCAGCTTGATGGTGTTACCCGAAGGAATCGCCACCACACCATTGACATTCAGTACGCCTAAAAACAGGTCATAGACTTCATTTTTATTCAGGGCTTTATTGGAGATGACCGTCACGTTGCCACGTACCCGCGGATCGACTGCGAAGTTTTTGCCGGTAATATCGGCCACTTCATTAATGAATGCAGTTAAGTCAGCATCTCGAAGGTTGATTTTCCAGGTTTGTGCATAACTCGCCGTACTGACCATAGCCATTAACGGTGCGGCCACACAGAATGCCCATGCTGATCGATTATTATTAAATAAAGCCATAAACTTTCGTGTTTCCTAACCCTATGCGTGATGACACATCACTTCAAATCTTGTTGTATGGTCATCACCTGATCACCACGTTTTATTTCGAGTTTGACCTGACCTTCACGTCGGGCCTGTTCCAGTAATTGTGCTTCGGTCTGTCCCTGGCTCAGCGTCTGGCCATTTAAAGACAAAATCCGGTCGCCCGGTCTTAAACCCAGGCGATTACGCAGTGCAGCCGGCGTCCGTGAAGTCACTTCATAACTACCATCTGCTGCACTCACCCCCATATTCTGTAAATACTGGTCTTTGTTTTCCTGCATCTGCTGGATGGCCCGACCAATTTCATTCTGTGGCGAAGGCTGCTCAGGCATACCACTATTAGAAGGCATAGCAGGCATTGAACTTGAAGATGCTGATGTTTCCGGCACAATCGGCTGATTCAAGCCATTTTCCAGACCTTTGAATAAGATTTCCTGAGTAGCACCTGTGGATCGACGCAAAATAACCCGATCCCAATGCACTTCAGCCAACTCAAAACCGCTATTGGCCAACATTTCCCCGACACGGTAACGATCGACCTGATCATTGATTTTCAGTACCGCAGAAGAGTTATAACTTGGACTGGCGACCATCACCCCTTGTAAAATGATATTGGCGGTTTCAACCACACCCGCAGACTGCCCAACTTCCTGAAACAGCGAAAATGCACCGATATTCGGAATTTGCGGCTGTTGCGAACCCAGTTCAACCCGATCCAGCTGCATGGCCTGGGGTGGAGCTATCAGCAACCAGAACAAAGCCGCCAGCTTCCAGCATAGATACAGGATGAGCAGTAACAAAACCACAGGTGCAGCACGATTGAGCTGTTTCAGTTCAATATTTTTTAAATCATTCAGAGAAACTGTCATCAATTCAAGCCTCCCATTAAGGGTTGGCGGGTACTGATCACATAGGTATCTAATCCGGCTTTACCTTCATAGGAAGGCGCATTCATTAAAAAGCGTTGGGTGAGCTGGATATCCAGCATCAGACTCGGATCAAGCTTGATATTCAGCATACGTTGATCGCGACTATCCCGAACACCAATTAACAGCTGTCCGCTTTCATCTGCGAGTTGTCCAGTCATGGCGGGTACATTCATGCGTTCCTGACGCTGGGCAAAGGTATAAATCAGCTCACCACCCACCCATTGCATTTGCCCGGCCACCTGACTAAAGCCCTGATCTTTTTTATATTTAAAATCCAGATCTTTAAACTGAATCGCAGTACTCGGCCATTGCCAGTCTGCAACTTTTTTTAAGGTTTCAGGCGCGACCTGCCCTTCAAGATTTTTGACAATTAAAGATTTATTCAGACCATAGGCCATGATCCCGGAAAGCTGGGTATTGCCACTATGCAAATCCATATGTGCTCCAACTCGCAGCAACAGCAAATCCAGCGGCCGTACTTTCCAGTTCAGACTGCCCCGAAGATTGCCTTTTTTCCAGTCCGCACTTCCCTGCCAGATATTTCCGTTTACATTATGCAACGTCTGGTTATTTTTATAAAATTTTGAAATTAACCAGGCTGCTGGCACTTGTAATACGACAAAAATAAAAAATGCAACAAGAGCAAGGATCAACCATCTTAAAGTTTTCGGTTTACTGCTCATCCCCACCACGACCAATCGCTCAAGTCCAAATCCCCATTTATAATTTTCCCCTTATACCCACACATTATGCACACTTTTCTGCCAACGCCAATTCATAGATATAAAAAAACCAAGCAGGTATGCTTGGTTTAATGATCATAGACTGTCTGTATGACAGCCTAATGACCAGATCAAATGAAGGCTTAGATCAGGAAATCGTCCAGCTTTGCGCCTTTTTCCAATTCAGCCACCAACCAGCGCGGCTGTTTACCACGGCCAGTCCAGGTATCGTCCGGATTGCTTTTGCTACGGTAACGCGGTTCAACCGACTTACGTGACGATTTCTTACGCTTAGATGCACCAAATTCAAGTAACTGTTCAACCGTCATACCAACTTTCTCAGCAACTGCCAAGATTTGCTGATAAGCGTCTTCAATTTCTTGATCTTTTTTTGAAGCAATCAGCGATTCTGCTTCTGCTTGTAAACGTTTTAACTCTTCTACTGATAAATGCGTAATATCTGGCATAATGCTCTCCGAAAAATAATATTATTCATTTTATTAAATAATAGACCCATCATATTTATATTAAATAAAACATTCAATATAAAACCTTAAAGCAATAACAATAAAGTTTAAAAAAAATTACAAAATAAAATGCTTCATTCATTTTTAAATTTCATGTTGAACGCTTAATTCAAGTGCTTTGATTTTTTCGCGAATATGTTCCGGAATTTCTGTTTTCTGCATGGTCTTTTTATCGACACAGACAATAACTGCTTCTGAAGTAGCAACAATACTTTGCTGTTTTTCACTCCATAATACATATTGCATTCTAACTGCACTATTACGGATTTCTTCAATACGTGCTGCCACTTTTAAATGATCAGGAAAAACCACGGGTTTTAAATAACGGCACTGATTGGATGCCACTACGGTAGATACCGATTCAGTGAGAATTTCTAATTGGGTTAAATAAGCTAGACGTGCACTTTCGACATAACGGTAATACATGGCATTATTGACATGTCCAAAGGCATCCATATCGCCCCATGCAACTGTTTGTTCATAAATAACTGGATATTGTTTTAATTCTGACATCATTATTCTCAAGTCTTAATTTCTATAAAGTTTACATTCGATTCAAATACTGCATTTAACTGCTGTAGCAAGTCCTCCCGATCTTGTAAGGCAGCTTTAATTCTTAAATAACTCATCCGGATATCATCCGGATATAAGTCGAGCAATTGCTGAGCTTGATCTGTATAGCCTGTAGCTTGCAACACATGCCATTTCGCAAAGCTTAAAATCGGTAATGCCGGATATTTGGCTTCCCAGTGCGAAATCTGTTGTGCAATCGCATCATAATCTGGATTTTGCCGCAATAACTGTTGCTGGAACCACAAATAAAAGACATCCTGATTAAATTGCTGTTCCATTAAATGAATCGCAAGCACTTCATGCTCGGCACTCATTTCTGGCATTCTAAATAATAATTTCAACCATAATAATTTGACCGAATAGTCACGATCAAATATCTGAGGTTTTAAATCTAAATAACGTTGCTGTAAATAAAATAAATCGTCCTGTGTGGCTTGGTCATAGGCCAGTAATAATTGTTCCAGCCATGATTTTTTTACTTCTTGGTCTAAATGCCCATATTGAGTCGAGCGTAAATATAACCAGGGAAACTGCATGGCAAATACTCCCCATAATGCAACAAGGCGCTGCTCATAGGCTGTTTTAACCTGCATTAACCAAGGTGATAATTCATGCTGATTTAAAAACTCCAAATGGGTAAGTGCTTGTTCACCTTGCTGTTGTGATAAATAAATTTCAATCCGTTGCAATTCTGCCAATTCAAATGCCATGGGATTGGATTGGTTTAAAGCAGTTAATGCATGGGTATATTGCTGTTGTCCCCAAGATAAACGTGCATCAATAATATGCTTGAGTAAACCCGACTTGGTGAAAGACTGCTGAATAAAATCCCGCTGATCCTGAGCAGCGTTTAATAACCAGATGACTGCCAATTGTTCATAAGGGTGCAAGCGGGAAAAACTAAAGACTGTTTCAGTTTTACGCTGTTCACGGCTGCGATACTGCTTGATCGCATACCAGATGCAATGCATCAAAAAACTTACACTGACCAAGGATGCGGCCAAAAACCAGAGGGTGGTTTGTAACTGCCACTCGCGCCAATACAGATAGACATAGCCAGCCCCATGTCCATAACTCAGGATACTCAGCACCGCAATGCCAAGTAAGCAGACAAATAAATAGGCCAGCAGAATCTGTTTCATAAGCAATTAGCCCACTAGGGTGCGTGTGTTTAATAATGGAATCGGAGTAATCGGGGTGGCCTTAATTTGATTCAATTGCTGAATCCATTTTTGGCTCTGTGCATCCGGCAATTGCTCCAAGACTTCAATCACGGCATTCAGTGCTTGCTGAAAAGCGACGGATTGGTCTTTTTGCAAGGTATTTTGTGCGATGAGCAAGCGCAATTGGGCCTCTTTCAGTACCAGATGCCGTTGCATCAAGACTATGCTTGGCTGATCTGCGGATTCAATCTGAACCCAGCGCTGCCAGAAAGAGCGTTGAGTTTCTGGACGCTGACGATATGGTGTCCGAATTTCTTTTTCAATTTCAGTATCCATCTGCACCAAAACTTCTTTTACTTTATTTTGCTGCACTAATCGGCTGTTCACGAATTTTTTCAGCATGTCCTGATCTTTTGCAATTACTTGCTGCAAACTACTGACCAAGGCAGGCGCTAAAATATAATCATCCAGCTCATTGGATAACTGATTTAATTTCTCAATCGCAGTGGCGTATTGTTGCTGTTGCAGTGCAAATTCGATCAGATCCAGATGTTGCTGTACTAAGGCAATATCATTCTGTGTTTCATTAGCTACCGCTTCACTTACTGGCGCTTTTGCTGAAGTAGCCCTAGCACTTTCCTGCTGAGCAGAAATCTGGCGTTTTAAAGCCACGAACTGATCATTGAGATTGGCATTTTGCTGCTGTAACTGATTGATGCTTTGATTGAATTCAGTCTGTGCTGTATTCAGAACATGAAAGTCATAGCTAAGCTTGATGAGCCACGCCATACTCAAGATGAACACTACAATGAATAGTTTCTTCATGCGTTCCCTAATATCAGCCTCATTTTCTGCAAGATCGTATTTGCCTCTAAATCATCGACTTGTACGAATTGAAAACTTGCCTGATGCTGCTGTTGATATTCCCCAAGAATAGTGGCCAAACGTGGCCCCAAAACCAAATAACAGGCTTGCTGTATGAACTCTGCACTATCCTGCATAATTGCCAGCCAGTTTAACCAGCTTGCCTCACTAGTGATCAGAACTGCAAAACGCTGCTGCCTCTTAAGCAGCGACAAGTTCTCTGCCAAAATCGTTACCGTCGTTTCAGGACATTGCCGCCGGTACAAAATAAAGTTTAAAACTTTAATATTGCTGGCACGTAAATGATCCATCATAAATTGACGACCGCCTTCTCCGCGCCAGAAGGCTACACCTGAGCCAGAAGCCAGTTGCTTCAACACAGGCAATTGCAGCATGCCTTCCGAGGTTTCGACCTCAGGCACATGACTATGAATGCCGTAGCTCGCCAATGCCTGTTCAGTGGCTTTGCCCACTGCCACCCAATGCACCTGCGCCAAGGCCGAGAGCTTAATACCCGCCTGTTGTAAATATTGCATGCCAATCTGAGCGGCCGTCGGGCTAACCACCACAATAATCTGTGCCTGCTCCAGCTGCTGATACAAACTCGACAGCTCATCGGAATAAGGCATGGCATGCAGTTCGAGCAAAGGCAATTCTAAAACAGACACTTGCGCTGCCTGTAACTGCTGGGTCAAACCTGCAGCACGATCACTGGGGCGGGTATTAATCAATAACATCAGTGTGAATAGAGTGCTTTCAGCAACTCGCCAGCACCTTGATCAAGCAAGTCTTTTGCCAGCTTCACACCCAATTGCTCTGCATCTGCCGTTTTTCCAGTCTGCTGTGCCCGGAGCAAAACTGCTCCATCGATACTGCCTACACGACCTTCGATTGAAATCACACCCTCTTTGAGCGTGGCATAACCGGCAATCGGCACCTGACAGCCGCCTTCTAGATAGGCATTAAAGGCACGTTCGGCACGTACACACGCATCTGTATCCGCATGCAGGAGTGGCTGAATCAAGTCCAGCACCGTCTGATCATGAGTACGGCATTCCAAACCTAGCGCACCTTGACCCACGGCCGGCAGACTGACTTCAGGCGTCAGAGTATGACGAATGCGTTCTGCCAGACCCAAGCGTTTTAAACCGGCACTGGCCAGAATAATCGCATCATACTGACCAGCATCCAGTTTGGACAAGCGTGTGCCGACATTACCGCGTAAATCGATAATATCCAGATCTGGACGCTGTTTTAAAATCTGGGTTTTACGGCGCAAGCTTGAGGTTCCGACTTTGGCGCCTTGTGGCAATTCTTCAAAACTAGTGTAGGTATTCGACACAAAGGCATCTAAGGGATCTTCACGTTCACAGATCACTGCCAGACTCAGACCTTCGGGCAAGGCCATCGGGACATCTTTCATGGAATGCACAGCCAGATCTGCACGACCATCCAGTAAAGCGGCTTCTAATTCTTTTACAAACAGTCCTTTTCCACCAATTTTAGCCAGTGGTGTATCTAGAATTTTATCGCCCTGTGTAACAAAAGTGACTAACTCAACCTGCAAACCAGCTTGCAAATCTTGTAGGCGCGCACGGATGTGTTCCGCTTGCCAAAGCGCAAGTGGACTTTGTCGAGTTGCAATTTTTAGGGTCTTCATAAATTTCAATAACAGTAAATGAGAACAATAGTCTAAACTTAACCTGCTCACTTGAAAATGCAAGTGAATTTATATAAGTTTCAACTCAATGCTCTCATTCATCCCCTGCTAAAGCTTTTGAATCCGATCTCGTAAAAACGGTAAATGTCGCCGACTAACCGCCAAACGATCGTCCAGCTCACGACAACGTACCTGATACTGACCAGAACTCACCACTTCCAGACCATCCAGATAATGCACCGAGATCAAGGCATTACGATGAATCCGGATAAACTGGTTCCCAAACTCCTGCTCTAACTCCTTTAAGGTTTCATCAATCAATACACTGCCGTTTTTATGACGCACAGTGACATATTTCTGATCCGCCAGAAAATAATAGATATTTTCAACTGGCACCAATTCGACACCACGATAGGTCTTTGCCGCAATCTGCTGGCGGCTGATATTGATTTCGTCCATATTTTCTTTTTGTTTTAGTTGGCTCATTTGAGCTTGGGTAAGTTTAGTTAAGTGCTCTAAAACCTGTGCCAATTCCTGTTGCATCACCGGTTTAAGCAAGTAGCCTTCGGCATTTGATTTAAATGCATCCAGCGCATGTTGGTCATAGGCCGTACAAAAGACAATGGCCGGCATTGGATCCAGTTGACGCAAATGTTGCGCACAAGCTAGTCCATTCATTTCAGGCATTTGAATATCTAATAGGATGACATCGGGTTCGTATTGGTGAGCCAGATCAATCGCTTGACGGCCATGGCTTGCTGTCGCCACCACATCATGCCCCAGTTGAGAGACCAAACGTGATAAACGCTCGACGGCCAAAGGCTCATCATCACAAATCAGGATGTCCATTTCTCCTCCTTACCCAGTTAACCTCATCAGATGAATGATAAAGCCAACTGCGATTTCTTTGATTTATTTTTATTTATATTGATATCGCACTACCGTCGTAAACATCCCTTCGCCGGCAAAGGTTTGAAAAGTCACACTAGGTCCATAATAAGCTTGCAGACGCTGTCTAACATTTTCTATTGCAATACCATGTCCCTTTTTTAAAATTTTATTATCCTGTGCATAAGGGTTGGTTATGATGATATTAATTTGATTTTGCAATATTTCAACCAATATGCTTATGGTACTCTTTGTGAGAATTTTTTCAACTCCATGGAAAATACTATTTTCTAACAAGGGTTGTAAAGTTAATAATGGAATTTGAACTTGTGAGTATAAGTCTTTGTTTTCTAACTTCCATTCCACCTGCAAACGCTCACCTAGACGGATCTGCTCAATCTCCAGATAGCGCTGGCACAGATCAATTTCCTCCTGCAGGTTGACCAGTTTTAATTCCTGAAAACTGGCACGAAATAACCGTGACAAATTCAACAGCATGTGCTCGGCTTTATCCGGATCGATACTGATCAGGCTGATCACACTATTCATGCTGTTAAACAGGAAATGCGGCTGAATCCGTGCCTGCATGGCCTGAATTCTAGCATTCAGCTCGCTATGCTGCTGCTGCTCCCATTGTTCACGCAAGTAAAGATAACGAAAACAGAAGGTTCCCAGTAAAATTCCCAGACTTAAATGGAGTCCAACCTGATCCAGCGCAATCGCCAGGTTTAAATCCTGAAAATTAAAATTCTGTCCAAAATATATCAAGATATTCAGGTTCACCGTAGTGAGCAGTACAATTGCCTGTAACAGCAGAAATCCAGAAATCAAAGCCAGTTTGATTCCCATACGTTGAAAGGCTTGATGGAACAGCTCGACCAGTGCTGCAAAACATAACAGTACCCAGTTGATATACAGGATATATTGCAGCAGGTGCATTCCATTCAAAGCCTGCCAGGATTGCGCTTCTGCAAGCGCCAGAATCATGGCCAGAATATTGCCGCCAGCAAACAGTTCCAGCAAATAGCGTAGATTGCCGATCTGGCTAAAAAAATAGGAATTTTGCGTCTGTTCGTTTATCGATGTAAAAGATTGAGCAGATGTGACTTCGGCAATGGGCTTTGAATTTGTTATACTCTTTTTCGTTCTACTGCTTTTAATCTGATTGAGCCGACATGACCACATCTTCTAATTCCTCTAATCCATCACACGCCCATACTTCGGGTATGTGGGGCGGTCGTTTCTCTGAAGCGACTGATGCTTTTGTTGCTGAATTTACAGCATCTGTTCAATTTGACCAACGTTTTTATAAACAAGATATTGCAGGCTCGATTGCCCATGCAACCATGCTGGCAAAAGTGGGCGTACTGACCACGCAAGAACGCGATGACATTATTGAAGGTCTGACAGCGATTCAAGCCGATATTGAAGCAGGCAACTTTGAATGGCGCATTGATTTAGAAGATGTCCACATGAACATTGAGTCACGCCTGACTCAACGTATCGGCATTACTGGCAAGAAACTGCATACCGGTCGTAGCCGTAATGACCAGGTGGCTACAGATATCCGTCTTTATGTACGCGATGAAATCGATAGCATCCTGGAATTACTGAAAAAATTACAAAAAGGTATTTTAAGCTTAGCGGCTAAAAACACCGACACCATCATGCCTGGCTTCACCCACTTGCAAACCGCTCAGCCAGTGACTTTTGGTCATCATCTAATGGCTTGGTTTGAAATGCTGGTACGCGATTCAGAACGTCTGATTGATTGCCGTAAGCGTGTCAACCGTATGCCGCTTGGTTCTGCTGCACTTGCAGGTACTACTTATCCAATCGACCGTGCTTATACTGCTGAACTGCTAGGTTTTGAAGCTGTTGCTGAAAACTCGCTGGATGCAGTATCGGATCGTGACTTTGCGATTGAATTTAATGCCGCTGCATCTTTAATTATGATGCATTTATCACGTATGTCTGAAGAACTGATTCTATGGACATCTGCACAGTTCAAATTCGTGAATATTCCAGATCGCTTCTGTACTGGCTCTTCAATCATGCCGCAGAAGAAAAATCCGGATGTGCCTGAACTGGTACGTGGTAAAACCGGCCGTGTCTATGGCGATTTGATGAGCCTGCTGACTTTAATGAAAGGCCAGCCTCTAGCCTATAACAAAGACAATCAGGAAGATAAAGAGCCATTGTTCGATGCGATCGATACAGTTCGTGGTTCACTCATGGCATTTGCTGACATGATTCCTGCACTGGTTCCAAACATTGCTGAAATGCGCGAAGCAGCGCTGCGTGGTTTCTCAACTGCGACTGACCTAGCTGATTACCTGGTGAAAAACGGCGTTGCATTCCGTGATGCGCACGAGATTGTAGGTAAAGCGGTTGCACTCGGTGTACAAGAATCTAAAGACCTGTCTGAATTGACACTCGAACAACTGCAACAGTTCTCTGACCTGATTCAAGCAGACGTATTTGAAAAAGCCCTAACTCTTGAAGCTTCGGTGAATGCCCGTAATCACATTGGTGGCACCGCGCCTGCTCAAGTGAAAGCAGCCATTGAGCGTGCACATGCGCGTTTGGAACAACTTTACGCATAATTTTGGAGTATGGATATGTCTCGACAAGTTTTTTGCCGTAAGTATCAGGCGGACATGGAAGGTTTAGACTTTGCTCCATTCCCGGGGCCAAAGGGTCAGGAATTGTTTGACACCGTGTCTAAACAGGCTTGGCAAGAATGGCTAAAACACCAGACTACGCTAATTAATGAAAAGCGTTTGAACGTGTTTGAAGCAGATGCGAAAAAGTTTCTTGAAGAACAGCGTGAAAAGTTCTTTAACAATGATGCATCCCTAGAAAAAGCCGAAGGGCTGAAGCCTGAGTAAAAAAGAAAGCACTGCTTTTCTTTTTTACGTAAGACAAGGACGAAGTCCGCGTAGACTTTAATCTAAAAGAATCTCCAACTTTGGAGATTCTTTTTTATGTGTTGTTCTAAACATTACTCAAGACCAGCGAAGCACGTAGTTTTGAATGTAAAGAGCTCCCCATACAGAAGCTTTTCACATTAAAGCCCTGCTTTTCTTTTGTCACACGAGACAAAGATGAAGTCCGCGTAGGCATAAATCTATCCCCTATCTCAGGGGATTTTTTGACTAAATCTAGCAAATCTTACTAACCAATATTTAGGGCACAAAAAACAGATTTTCACTTATCCTATTTCGTCTATCGAGTCAGTCACTATCCTGCTGAAAAACATTCATATTTGTATCAAAATAATGGATTGTAAAAGCGATATACAGAGTAATCACAAAACACAACATTCTGCTACAAGAAGCCACATGATTTAAAAAAATCACATCTCTATAATAAGCCCTAAGAAGATGAGATATCTTTGAATAACTATAATAACAAGCAACAAATACCCCGATTTCATCCCAGTTCTTCCCCCAAAGGCTGGGTATTTTTTTGCCTGTAATTTGCCGATTGGCTTGATGATTTAAGCGTATAAAAAAAGCCCCTTTCAAGGAGCTTCTTTTTTCATTTCAATTAAGGCTGTTTCAGATATGGCCAAGCCGCTTTCAGATAAATGAACATCGACCATAAAGTGAGTACGACTGCGGTGTATAGCAAGGCATATGCCAGTATTTCCAGCGGTGGCCAGTTCAGCAGGAATACGGTGATGGCGATCATCTGGAAAGCTGTTTTGTATTTACCCACCGTTGAAACCGCAACATTGGTCCGCGCACCGAGTTCTGCCATCCATTCACGCAGGGCTGAAACGGTAATTTCACGCGAAATAATCACAATCGCAGCAAAAGCCATCGACATGGAAGGTTGCCATTGCACCAGTACAATCAATGCAGCCGTGACCATCAATTTATCTGCAACTGGGTCGAGGAAACGCCCAAAAGCGGAAGTCTGATTTAATGTTCGTGCCAGATAGCCATCAAACCAGTCCGTTACCGCAGCCACCACAAAGATCGTGGTTAAAATAATATGCCGCGTCATGTCTGGGTTATGGGCATCAAAGCCCATTGCAGGCGGCCAGTAAGCCACCAATAAAAATACCGGAATAAGAGCGATACGCGCCAAGGTCAAGATATTTGGAATATTCAGGATACGACCTGTAGTCATAGACACCGCCAATTGTTCCCCTCATGTACGATGAAAATGCACACTTTTTTAGAGGTTTGATCCATCATTAATAGGCTTCACTTTATACGAATTGACTTGCAGTGTCACTAGGCAAACACCGTCACTGTTTGTCTTGCCATCGCAATCAGGCGATTTTCGGCATCCCAGAGATAGGCATGCTCCGTCGCATAACCATCCGCAGCATAGTCGGTAAATACTTTATATTTAAACCAATCATGCAATTGGTGTTGAACCGGATGCACGTAGGTCACTGTCCAGGTCAGACTACTTGCAGGCGCCATGTTTTTAAACATTGGTAACACCCCGGGTGGCCAGATATCAAAGATGGCCATCAGGTCGGCGACCAGAAATTCACGGTTGCGATGCTTTTCGGGATGAAAACGGCACCAGCCACCAAAGTCCGGACGAGGACTGGCACTACAGGGCAGATTGACATCCGCCCAGGCAATTTCAAAATGGTTATAACAGTCTGGCATGCCATAACCCGCAGGAATCTGAAACAGTTGCTCTGGTACAGCATAGTCGGGTGCTTGAGCTTGTTGCTGTACCTGAATCTCTGAATCACGGGAAATACCGAAACTGGCAATCAGAATACTTTGCACCGCGTCGTCCTGCCATAAGCGCACTTCAATCGTGGTCACCGACTTGCCCTGCCGCAGGGTTTCGGCACTCAGTCGTACTTTGGCTTGCTGAATCGGGCCAACAAAGGTCACACTGCAACTGAGTAAATGCTTGGCCGGATCATTGATGTGAGTGACGGCTTTCTGCATCATCATCGCGGCAGCCAGACCGCCATACAGGGTACGGCCCTGTAACCATCCCTGTGGGAACTCTACCCATTCCTGTTCGGTAATTTGTGCATAAAGTGCATGCAAAGACATGTTGATCCCTCAGTAAGTCTTGATGCTCAGTATATTCGGCAAAATTCATCAGGTTGTGAATGTCCTGTGACCCATGCGTCAATACGCATTTTTGCCCTTGCATTCGGGCCCCAAGTTATTCATGCAACACTTTATAAATCATCCGTGCCATGACTGAACCCAGTCCCGGTACCAGTTGCAGATCTCGTTCTGAGGCTTTGAGTACGCCCTGAATCCCGCCAAAATGGGTCAGCAGGTCACGACGGCGTTTTGGTCCGAGCCCCGGAATAACTTCCAGCACTGATGAACCTCGTTTCTTGTCACGTTTGGCACGGTGCTTGGTAATCGCAAAGCGGTGCGCTTCATCACGCACCTGCTGAATCAGATGCAGTGCCTTATGATCCTCCGGTAATTGAATTTTACTGCCATCGGTAAAGTGCAGGGTTTCCAGACCGGGCTTACGTCCCTCACCTTTGGACACACCGACCATAAAGGCCTCTAAGCCTAGTTCCTGCATGACTTCCATCGCCATATGCAATTGCCCCTTGCCACCATCAATCAGCAGCAAGTCCGGTAACAGGGCTTTCTTATAACGACGGGTCAGCGCCTGACGCATGGCGGCATAGTCATCACCTGCCTGAATATCATGAATGGAAAACTGGCGATAGTCGCGCTTGCGCGCGCCCCCACTATCAAAGACCACACAGGAGGCCACGGTATCTTCACCCATAGTATGCGAAATATCGAAACACTCAATCCGATCTACAGGACGGCCGACCACCTGCTCCAACTGATGAAAACGCTCATTTAATTCTATATGATTGGCCAGCTTGCCCTGAATCGCGTGCTGTACATTCATCTGCGCCAGTTCCAGCCATTCGGCGCGGGTTTCGCGGACTTTGGACTTGATCTGGATTTTCTTGCCAAAATGCTGCGACAGTGCCGCTTCCAGTTCTTTACGGTCAGCCACTTCCAGATTGACAATCAGTTCAGCCGGGATTTCATCGGCTACCTGAAAATAAAAATTGGCAATAAAATCGGCCAGCATCTGCCCTAGGTCATCACTAAGCATATCCGGGAAATAACTTTTTCCACCTAGCATTTTACCATTGCGCACATGCATGATCTGCACACAGGTCACCCCGGCCTGATAGGCAATCGACAGGATATCGGCTTCGCCTTTGAGCTTATAGATCGCCTGCTGCGACTGTACGTCTCTTAACAATGCCATCCGGTCACGATAGAACACTGCTTTTTCAAATTCCAGCGCTTCAGCGGCCGCTTCCATTTTTGCGATCAGTTCCTGATTCAGCTCCTTGGTATCGCCCTGCAAAAATCGGATCGAGTTATCGACATCTGCCTTATAGTCTTCCGGAGAAATAAATCCGACACAGGGCGCAGAGCAGCGTTTGATCTGGTATTGCAGACATGGCCGGGTCCGGTTGGCAAAAAAACTGTTTTCACAGGAACGCACATTGAACAGTTTTTGTAGCACCACCAGAGTATCCCGGGCGGTATACGCACTCGGATAAGGTCCAAAAAACTTGCCCACCTGGTGCTTGCCCTTGCCGCGCCCACTGGCTAAACGCGGATAGGGTTTATCTGCCGAAACAAAAATATAGACATAAGATTTGTCATCACGCAGCATGATGTTATAGGGCGGATGATGCAGCTTGATCAGGTTCTGTTCCAGCAACAAGGCTTCAGTTTCAGAACGTACCACCAGGGTCTGGATATCATAAATCCGTGCCACCAAGGCCTGGGTTTTGGGATGATCCAGCGTTTTGACAAAATAGCTGGAGACCCGGTTTTTCAGGTTTTTGGCTTTACCCACATACAATAATTCACCGTCTTTGCCATACATCCGGTAGACCCCGGGCAGGCTGGTCATATTCGCCAGGATTTTTTCAATATGGGGGCGTGCGTTTTCGTTCACCTAAAGCCTATTTTTCACCTACAATCTGCAGATATATGTGATGATTGTTGCGTCATTTTCAAGCAAAAACACAAAATTCCCCTGAAGCTGCCACTTAATCTTAAAGTTCCTGTCGGGTTATCCCCCCAATCTATAATCCTCACGACATAAACTGATTGTTAAAAGCTATAAGTTTCAACCTTTAACTTTGTTATGCTCAAAAAGTCTAGTTTTGAGATGATTCGCATGACCCTGCAGCAATCGGGCATTCATATTGTTCAACCCTCCACCTCCACCCATCACCCGTCTGAACGTGCTCGCCTGATTGGTAAACCGCGTTTTCATTTCGAGCCGAGTAAGGTAATGCAACTGCTACGTGAACGGATTATTGGGCAGGATGCAGCCCTGAATGAAATTGAAAAAATGTTGCATGTGGTCAAGGCAGATTTTTCCAGTCCGGATCGCCCTTTGTCGGTTACCTTGATGCTGGGCCCTACTGGCGTCGGTAAAACAGAAACCGTGCGTCTGATTGCCGATGCGATCTATGGCCGCCCGGATGCCTTTTGCCGGATTGATATGAATACTCTGGCACAGGAACATTATGCGGCGGCTTTGACCGGCGCACCGCCCGGTTATGTGGGATCAAAGGAAGGTCACAGCCTGTTTGATGAAACTGCGATTGCCGGCAGTCATACCCGTCCCGGCATCATGCTGTTTGATGAGCTGGAAAAAGCCAGTAACGAAGTGATTCGCGGCTTGATGAACGTGCTGGATACTGGCCGGCTGACCTTGAAAGCGGGCACTAAAACTATCGATTTTCGCAACTGCATGATCTTTATGACCAGCAATGTCGGGGCACAGGCGGCGCAGCAATATCTGGACAAACTCAGCTATCTGCCTGAGAAAATGCAGGCACTGTGTCTGAAGCGCGTTCCCACCCAGCGCATCATTGAAAAAGTCATGCAGCGTAAATTCGACCCTGAATTTCTGAACCGGATTGACCGCAGCCTGCATTATCAGGCGGTACAGCATGATGCCCTGCCACGTCTGGTCGAAATTGAACTGGATAAACTGAACAAGCACTTGCAACATCAGCAACGCAGCGTGCATTTAAGCGCTTCAGCCAAAGCCTATTTCTATCAGGACCATGATATTCGTTACGGCGCCCGACATTTGGGCCGCAAGATGCGTACCGAACTGGAGCCGATTCTGGCGCTGTATTTTTTAAACCAGCCTGAGCAGTTCAGTCTGCATCTGGACTGTGTCGATGGACAGCTGGTGGTTCTGCCTGAGCAAGCAAAAGCTTAACTAAGGCAGACTCGATATCAGTTTTTATTCGGCTGAAGCACCTGTATAAAAGCAGTTTGATCTTTGGGTGAAACCAATATAAATTTCTGCACGCCGCCTTCCGTATAGTCAATCCGCAGACGCTTTAAGGATAAGGCTGGCGCAATGATAGAGTGGTCTGTGGGCTGAATGGATTGGATTTCACTTAACGGAATCTTCCAGCTTAACCACAGGCTTTTTATGGTCAACACCCCATTGTCTACCACATAGCGCGTACTCCAGAGCGGCCACCATAGAATAAGAATGGTCAGGATATAAACCGCAGTGTGCAGCGGATATTGCTGCATGGTCCCTTTGGCCTGCATGGTTAGCAGCAGTTGCAGCAGCAGGCCACTCATACAAATCACAAAAGCCAGCAGCCACCAGTCTTTTTTAGAACGAAATACGTGCATCGATATCCCCCATATCTAAGTGCAAGATCATCATAAACAATTCCATAGCAGATGACAGGGATTCAACCCGGCAGGATGGAAATTATTTTAAATCACACATCGACAGGATCGTTCCCATTTTCGATCTCATCAGAAAAGTTCAGTAACTCAAATGATCTAATACACTGTTATTTGTGCTGATTAAATACTATCAGCAAAGACCTGAAAGCCCTGCGCTCAGCATACTTCGAGGCTAAAAATGGCAAGTTCAAGGATAGAAATTGACTGAATTGACAAAACTCCGCTAGAAATATACCTTGAAAATCAGTCACCCTGCTCCATATCTATCAGGCTGATTGATAAAAAATAATGAATTGAAACAGAATCTTTGGTTCATCGGGCTATAAGAAACTGAAAGGAAAAATTATAACCGGTCGGATCAAGCCGGCAGAAATTGATGACCATTGCGTCACCGCTTGATACAACTTGTTATGTTCTTTTTGGATATAGTTATCGTAAGATTAGCGAAGTCAAAAAGTGCGCGGGACATGCGCACTTGCTTCACAACATCAACTTAGAAGTCCTCCAAAATAAAGGAGATCAGGGCATGATCCACGCTGGCAATGCCATTACCGTCCAAATGCTTGAGGACGGGATTGCAGAATTCCGCTTTGACTTACAAGGTGAGTCCGTTAACAAATTCAACCGTGCAACGATTGAAGATTTCAAGGCTGCTATCGAAGCCGTCTCCCATGCCGATATTCAAGGTCTGATTGTGACTTCAGGCAAATCTACATTTATTGTAGGTGCTGATATCACTGAATTCGGCGACAACTTTGCTCAGGGTGAACAAGCGATTGTTGACTGGGCAATGCCAGTACATGAAATTTTTAACAGCTTCGAAGACCTCGACATTCCTAAAGTGGCCGCCATTAATGGCATGGCACTCGGTGGCGGTTTCGAAATGTGCCTGGTGTGTGACTACCGTGTCATGTCAGAGCAGGCGCAAGTGGGCCTGCCTGAAATCAAGCTGGGGATCTTCCCGGGCTTCGGTGGTACAGTACGTTTAAGCCGTCTGATCGGTATCGACAACGCGGTAGAATGGATGGCAATGGCCAATCCTAAAAAGCCTGCTGCCGCACTGAAAGACGGCGCAGTCGATGCTGTCGTTCATGCTGACAAGCTACAAGATGCTGCACTTGATCTGGTAAAACAGGCGATTCATGGCCGTTTAGACTGGAAAACCAAGCGTCAGGAAAAACTCGATCCAGTTAAACTCAGCCCGATCGAACAGATGATGGCGTTTAACTCATCGAAAGGCATGGTTCTGGCAAAAGCTAATCCGGCTCAATACCCTGCGCCAAAATTATTACTTGATTCATTACAAGCCGGTGCGAGCCTGCATCGTGATGACGCGCTGAAAGCGGAAGCTGAAGGCTTTGCCAAAGCAGCGGTAACACCACAAGCAGGTGCCTTGATCGGTTTGTTCCTGAATGACCAGATCGTGAAAAAAACCTCGAAGCGCTATGAAAAAGGTGCGCATCCAGTGAACCAGGCGGCTGTTCTCGGCGCAGGTATCATGGGTGGTGGTATTGCTTACCAGGCGGCAAGCAAAGGCACACCGATCATCATGAAAGACATCGGTAACCCGCAACTTGCTTTGGGCATGAAAGAAGCCAACGGTTTACTGACCAAACAAGTTGAACGTAAGAAGATGAAGCCTGCTCAAATGGGTGAAACTCTTGCTCGCATCCGTCCAACTTTAAGCTATGACGAGTTTAAAGAAGTGGACATCGTGATCGAAGCCGTGACTGAAAATCCAAAAGTCAAAGGCATCGTACTGAAAGAAACTGAAGCGAAAGTTCGTGAAAACACGATCATTGCATCTAATACTTCTACGATTTCAATCACGCGTCTGGCTGAAAATCTGGAACGTCCTGAAAACTTCGTGGGCATGCACTTCTTTAACCCGGTACACATGATGCCACTGGTTGAAGTGATTCGTGGTGCGAAGACTTCTGATGAAGCGATTGCAACAACTGTGGTGCTTGCTCAGAAAATGGGTAAAACACCAATCGTGGTGAATGACTGCCCGGGCTTCCTGGTGAACCGCGTATTGTTCCCTTACTTCGGTGCATTTGACCTGTTGCTTAAAGATGGTGCTGACTTCCAGCAAATCGATAAAGTCATGGAAAAATTCGGCTGGCCAATGGGCCCTGCTTACCTGATGGACGTTGTCGGTATCGACACTGGCGTACACGGTGCAGAAGTGATGGCTGAAGGCTTCCCGGATCGTATGAAACCTGATTTCAAAGGTTCGATTCAGGTGATGTACGAAAACAACCGTCTGGGTCAAAAGAACGACGTTGGTTTCTACAAGTATGAACTTGACCGTAAAGGCAAAAAAGCCAAAGTGGTTGATCCAACTGCGTATGAGCTTGTGGCCTCTGTTGCAACTGCGGAAAAACGTGAATTTGACGCTCAGGAAATCATTGACCGCATGATGCTGGCTTTCTGTAACGAAACGGTTCGTTGCCTGGAAGACAACATTGTAGCCACTGCTGCTGAAGCAGATATGGCGATGATCATGGGTGTTGGTTTCCCTCCATTCCGTGGTGGTCCATGCCGTTACATCGATCAAACCGGTGTAGCTGAGTATGTTGCGCTTTGCAATAAGTATGCGCACCTTGGTAAAGCTTATGAAGCGCCAGAAATGTTGCGCGAAATGGCTGCTAACAACAAAAAATTCTACGGTTAAGGAGCAACGTGAATGGCTACTTTAAATCCACGTGACGTTGTCATCGTTGATGGCGTACGTTCAGCAATGGGTAAAACCAAAAACGGTATGTTCCGCAATGTACGTGCCGACTCGATGTCTGCTGAGCTTGTCCGTGCCCTATTGGTACGTAACGAATTCGACCCGCATGAAGTTGAAGACGTAATCTGGGGCTGTGTGAACCAAACCCTAGAACAAGGTATGAACATTGCCCGTAATATCGCATTACTGGCAGACCTGCCGAAAACTGTTGCAGGTCAAACGGTGAACCGTCTTTGTGGCTCGTCTATGCAGGCGATTCACACTGCGGCTGCGCAAATTGCGACGAACCAAGGTGATATCTTCATCATCGGTGGTGTTGAGCACATGGGCCATGTGGGCATGATGCACGGCATCGACCTGAACCCTGAAGCGTCTAAGCATTATGCTAAAGCGTCGAACATGATGGGTCTGACTGCTGAAATGCTGGGTCGTATGAACGGCATTAGTCGTGAAGAACAGGATGCGTTCGGTGTGGAATCACATCGCCGTGCCTGGGCTGCGACTGAAAACGGTCTGTTCCAGAACGAGATCGTTGGCATTGAAGGTCATAATGCAGATGGCTACAAAATCCTGTGTGATATCGATGAAGTGATCCGTCCGGATGCGAACCTTGAATCGTTCAAATCTTTGCGTCCAGTCTTCGATCCGAAAGGCGGTACAGTAACTGCAGCGACTTCTTCAGCATTGTCTGATGGTGCTTCTGCAATGTTGCTAATGTCTGCTGAACGTGCTCAAGCTTTAGGTCTTAAGCCACGTGCTGTAATTCGCTCTATGGCGGTTGCAGGCTGTGATGCGGCGATCATGGGTTATGGTCCGGTTCCAGCAACGCAAAAAGCGTTGAAACGTGCTGGCCTGTCAATTGCTGATATTCAGACTTTTGAATTGAACGAAGCATTTGCTGCACAAGGTCTGTCTGTTCTTAAAGGCTTAGACATTTATGACAAGCAAGACATCGTGAACCATAACGGTGGCGCGATTGCATTGGGTCACCCATTGGGTTGTTCTGGTGCGCGTATCACAACAACATTGTTGAACGTAATGGAGCAACAAGATACGCAAATTGGTCTTGCGACGATGTGTATTGGCCTTGGTCAAGGTATTGCAACAGTGATCGAACGTGTTTAATGCTTAATTAAATACCGAGATCAAAAGAAACCCCGCTTATTGCGGGGTTTTTTGTAAGCAAAAGATTCAAACAATTGATTTAAATATATTAATGCCTACCTTCATGTTATAAAAATGATATTAAACAAAAATATGAGGGTTAAAATTTGTCAAATCGTGAACTTTTTTCTCAAGAAGAGCAAGAAAATTTCAATACACAATTCTTTGAAAATGATCAGGCACATGAAAAAGCAAATGAGCTTGGATTTTTTGATTGCAACTTGCTATTTAATGCTTTGGAAATTATCGATAATGCTTTTGAATTAAAAGATGAAAATAATGATATGAAGTTTGTGTCACGTTCTGGTGACTTCAAACAGGCTATCGGGCTGGCGTTAAAAAGGTCCCTTAATACAAATTGGCAATTCAAAAATATAGATGGTCAAAGATGTTTAGTTTCAGACGAAGAAAAGAAAATTATTCTTTTTGCTTCTGCTAATCATGCACTAGGATATAGTGACTCACAACTAACTACTGCCTCCCCTAAAGGAATAAAGACTAAAGATAAAGTTCATAAGAATTATGGCTCTTATACTGATAAAGACTTATTTAAAACTTGGATATGTTTTTATCCCTCAAGAAAAGACATTCGCTACCTTCAAGATGATAGATCTCAAATAAAAATAGAATTAGCCTTTCCAACATCTTATACAATTGTGAAAGAGTCAGGAAAAGATAAATTTTTAGTTAAAAATTATTTAATTAGACTCATACTAAACAATCAAAATCCTAATAATGATTTTAATCCAAAGTTAAGAAAACCTAGTCCTGATCTCACTACATCTAGTACAATCACTGAAGAGGATTTACCTATTAACTTGAAAGCCGGCTAGAGGAAATGCAAGTAATTGATCGAACTAGATTAAAGGTTGCGAAGGATTTGCGACGCTTGTCCAATAAAGATTTTGCTAATCTTTTAGGTTGCTCTGAGCCTAAAATTCGTAAAATTTTAACAGATGGAAAATATCCTATTAGTTGTGAAGATTTTCAGCAAATAACTGAAAAATTGGGTTTGCCTGCTAGCTTTTTTTTAGCGGACGATAATCTCGAATTAGTCAATTCGTCCGACATTTTTTATAGGTCAGCAGCTAGAATTAAGGCTGAATATAGAAATGCAAATGAAGCCTATATTCTGTTAGCAAAAAAAATTAACCTTTACTTTGAGAGTAAATTAACTCTTCCTAAATTTAGTTTCCCTGATCTTGAAATTTTTGAATCTAATCACCCAGACTATCCATCAAGTGTTGCAAATAATTTAAGAGGTTTTTGGGGATTAGGCATCCAACCCGTTAATAATATTATTGCGCTACTTGAGCTAAAGGGTTTTCGCGTCTTTCGCCTACCTTTTGATATAAAACAAATGGATGCACTTTCTTTTTTTGATGAACAAAGTGGCAATCCTTTTATATTCTTAAATGATTTTAAATCATTTGAAAGACAACGCTTTGACGCTGCTCATGAACTTGGTCATATGATTCTGCACAAAGATGATAATGCCGAATACAATCGAACAAAAGAAAGTGAAGCAGATCAATTCGCTTCAGAATTTCTGATGCCTTATGAAGGCTTTACCAGTAATTTACCAAAAAATTTAAGTATTCAATCTATGATTGAGTATAAAAAATATTGGCGTGTCTCACTTAAAGCTGTGAATTATCGTTGCCATAAATTAGATTTGATTTCTGATTGGATTTATAAAAACAACTCAATTCGTATAAATTCTTTTGGATATCATTTGAATGAACCTGATCCAACTTATGGTGATCAATCTCTGTTTTACTCAAAAATTTTAAAAACTTTAGCCACTCAAGATGGTTTTAGTATTTCTAAAATGCTAGATGGAATCGGCATTTCTCGTTCAGATTTCAATGATCTAACATTTTATTCAATAGATAAATTTGAAGAATCTAAACCTAGACCTAAACTTTATGTCGTTAGTTAAAGCTCTTCGGAGCTTTTTTTATTTAAATTAAAATGTTATCTATTTGTAAAATTGGTTTATTTTTCAGTCACTTAAATCTTGATTATGAATCACTTAAATTTTATAAGCGTATGATCAAGCCTCTTTTTAGAGGTGGTCCCACTTGTTTGAACAACTAAAAGCGTATTTATAAGTGATATTCCGCTCTAGTTAAGCCACCTTGTTTTGTTGGGGTAGCTGATCATAGTAAAACTCATTTGGTGTCATTTTGTCTAGACTCGAATGAGGTCGTTTCAAATTATAAAACTCAAAATATGCACTTAATTGCTTTTTCGCATCTGTGACACTGCTATAAGCTTTGAGATACACCTCTTCATATTTAACGCTCCGCCATAATCGTTCAACCATCACATTATCAATCCATCGACCTTTACCATCCATACTGATTTGAATGCCATTTGATTTCAATACATCAATAAATGCATCACTGGTGAACTGACTGCCTTGGTCTGTATTCAATATTTCAGGTGATCCATATTTTTCAATCGCTTCATTTAAAACCGAAATACAAAAATCCACATCCATACTAATCGATACCCTATGCGCAAGTACCTTGCGGCTATGCCAATCAATCACAGCACATAAATAAACAAAGCCTTTTGCCATAGGAATATACGTTATATCCGTAGACCACACTTGATTACTGCGCAGAATAGCCAACCCTTTGAGCAGATATGGATATTTACGGTGAGCTTGATTAGCCTGGCTTAAATTTGGTTTGCAATATAACGCCTGAATACCCATTTTCTTCATTAAAGTACGTGTATGACGTCGTCCTATATGATGCCCTTGACGATTCAACAAATCACGCATCATACGACTGCCTGCAAAAGGATATTGCATATGTAATTCATCAATACATCGCATCAGCTTCAGATCTGATGAGCTAACAGGTTTTGGGCGATAATAATAACAACCACGGGAGACTTTCAGCAGCTTAGCTTGCTTAGATACTGAAATCTGAAGTGAGTCGTCGATTAACTTTTGTGGTTGAAGCGGCCCAGTTTCTTCAACACACCTTCTAAAAAATCAATTTCTAATGCCTGCTCACCGATTTTTGCATGTAACTTTTTAAGATCAATGGGGGGTTCTGATGGAGCTTTTGATTGATCGAAAGCTTGCGAGGAAGCTGATATCAATTGATTTTTCCAGTCAATAATTTGGTTTTGATGAACATCAAATTCAGCACTCAATTCAGCAAGTGTTTTTTCTGCTTTAATCGCAGCAAGTGCTACCTTAGCTTTAAAATCATTTGAATGATTTCTTCTTGGTCTACGTGCCATAAAATACTCCATATATTGATGTTTATAACATCATTTGAGGAGCAGAATATCACTTATAGGAGTTGTTCAAATTTACGGATCCATCTCTTTTTCCTATTTCCTTAAAAGGGTTTATATGAACATGCTTAAAACAATGATCGCAACTGCAATCGTAGCGACTTCTGCATCTGCAATGGCAACTGAAGCTCAAGTTACACCAGCAATTGTTGTAACTAAAACAACCCAAACTGTTGCCAAAGAAGCTGCTGCACCTGCACAAGCGAAAGTTGAAGCTGCTCAAGCGACTGTTGCTGCAACTCAACAAGCGGCTGAAACTAAAGCTAAAGCAGTAAAAGCAGAAGCGACAACTCAAGTAGAAACGGCTCAAGCTACAGCAGAACAACACGTTGAAGCTGCGAAAACTGAAGCAGTAGAAACCAAAGACGCTGCTGCTGAAAAAGCAGAAGTAAAAGCCGAGAAAAAAGGCTGGTTCTCTTGGTTTAAAAAAGCGGCTTAAGCTTTTTAAAAGCATAAAAAAAGATGTCAGCCTGACATCTTTTTTTTGTTTTATGTAGTCTCATTTAAGCTCAAGAATTTAAAAAAATCCTCAATCTTCTATTCAACCTTCTGCGCCAGCATGGTGGCAAAGTGCTGTTTAATCCGCTGACCCTGCTCATCGACACGATACAGCTCACCGACATTTTCATTATATTTCACAATATGCCAGCCCTCATAATACCCTCGCAACTCCCCCGGCTGAAAAGCAAATGGAAAATCGACTTGTGCCGGAATATCTGGCGTATCCATGGCACAGACAATCAGGTTATAGCCACCTGGCACGGTCGCCTGCTGCATCTGTGCAATAAGCGGTGGAATGGTTTTCGCCTCAAGAAACATCATCACCACGGTACAGTAGATAAAGTCATATTGGCCTGCAATGTTGGTATCCGTGTTAAGGTCGCGGCGCTGTACTTGCACATGATCAATCTGCTCAGTCTGCAGGATCTGTCTTAAAGTCTGCAAACTGTTTTCGTTGACATCCCAGGCATCGACATTAAAGCCGTTCTGGCTCAAATAAAGCGCATTACGCCCTGTACCGCAGCCGACGTCCAGCGCACGGCCACCTTTTAAATAGGGCATCGCTGCCAGCACTTCAGAATGGGTAGGATTTAACTGATATTTCTTGATAAAGTAATCCTCAGGCTGGCAGTAAAAACGTAACTGACATTCGACATCTTCACTGGCAGAGACAATTTTGTGCCAGGCCTCAGGCTCAATAAATGGCGGTTGCTGCTCTGGTGTAAACACATGCTCGGATTGCACTGCACCAGATTCTTCCAGCATGGCAAAACGCAGCTCACCTTTTAATACTGTCAGTTTCGCCCAGGTGCCGGCTTTAGTATTGTGCTGATTCTTAAAGCCCTGGGGAATACTCTGCTGGTTCCAGACTGGAAGTTCCTTATAACATCTCAACTGTTGCATAATTTTTGCCCTCCATATCATCCATGCTCCACCTGCCATTCTTTTGGCAGCAGTAATTAATTCAGCATAGCCTGTTCAAATCGGAATTGGAATCAGCGCCTGTTCGCGCTGTGCCGATGCAACAGCAAGATCAATACCAGTTTTCTATCAAAATAAAAAAGCTGCCTCTCTTGAAACAGCTCGGTTGTATATCAATCAGGAATTTGATGACTTGATTAATGCAGCAGTTCCGACTTTAGCCAGTTGATGTATTTATCCTGATCCATAAAATCCGGTGCGCTCCCCAGATCCAGACTGAAATACTGCTGATTGAACTGAATCACAATCTGTTCGGTATAGTGCCAGTCCTCGATCAGCGTGAAATATTGATCCAAGAACAACCGGTTCTTGTCCCCGTTATTCATCCTTTGTAATTTTGGACATGTTTTATTTGCGACAAACTCACCGTACACCTGCTGAATATCAGCAAAAACCTGAATTGTTTGCATGACTCACCTGCTTAAATGTTATGTCGTGATCTGTGCGACCCTTTCAATTTAGCAAGCGAGTTTGAACAGCAGATGACAGTCCTATGGCAATCCTGTCATCTCAGTCAGGCTACAACTTGTTTTCAACCTCTTTCTGGTTAGCGCTCGCCACTCGTTCCGTCTGTTTATTCAGGTGCAGCATTTCTTTATACAGCGCATTAAACTCTTGCACGGCTTTATCGTCATAGAACATAAAGGTGTTATTTTTCTTTTGCCATTTATGCTTTTTCAGTACTGCAAATAAGGCATCAGCCTTGGCCAGCGTCTGTTTTTCAATTTCAAAAATGACATGTGCATTACTATTTTGCTGACTGTCTTTCAGGGTCAGGCTCAGTTGCTGGCGATAACGGTTCTTAATATCCAGTTGCTGTGCCTTGTCGATCAGCTCGGCATCGCGCTGCTGGATTTTCTGCTGATAGCTATTCACAATTTGATGGACTTGCTTGAGCATGGCTTCAGTTTCTTTATAGCCTTGTGCCTGATCCTTAGCCAAGCGGTCGATATTCAGAAAATTCTGCCAGTTGGCGGCTTTTAAGTCGCGTAGATACTGATTACGTTCCTCGGCACTGTCGCGCAATTGCCCCAGCATAAATTCAGCCATGATGGCATAGTCACCATCCAGACGGTCATCCTCAAGTTCAATCTGAATCGGTTTAGACCAGTCCTGTGCCTGCTGCGCAATACTCTCGGTTTTTTCTTCAAGCACAGTTTCATATTCGAGCAGCTCGGCCTGATGTTTTTGCTGAACTGAATTCTGATAAAACAGCCCAATAAAAATTGCCAGTGTCACAGCGGCTACAATCATAAAAACACGCGGCATGCACATGCTCCCCTGCTGCAGGTTATGTATAGATTTCCTTTTTATCAATATGCTTATTTTTTAAGCATAAATCAATTCTTCTATACAAAACCCCTATGCAAAGGCACGGACTGTTCCAAAAGGAAATCAGATCGAAATCCTGTTTTAAGCTCGCGCTGAATCGTTTGACTTTATCTAGCAACCGTTCGCCGAACACCATTCATTCAGCAGCGTCCGGTCAATATTATTCAGGTTGAACTGTTCTCGGGCAGCCTGAACTGATGTTGCATCACGGTTAATGCCAAATGGCACCAGCATCAGATAAATCCCATCACGTGGGTCAGCAGAGCGCAAACCATCTGCGATGGCCTGTACATACTGTTGCAGCCCCGGTGGCAGGCTATCCAGTCGTGCCGGATTGCTGCTCGGTAGAATGTCGAGATCACCTGCGAAATCAGCATTGACCGAGTAGTCCTGCAATTCACGTTCAATCTTCATCATTCGCATCTTTAACGCCTTTTTCTGGCTGGATTGTTCTTGCAGCGGCAGCATGAATTCCGTTTCTTCACGCAATTCACGATCTGCCATCACGATCAGTGTCGGTAAAGTGACTGACTCTGGGGCGGCATGCGCATTGACCAGATGCAGCAAAGAAAACAGGCTTATTAATACAAGGAAAGTTGTGCTAAGGGGACGCATAAGGAAAACCTCCGCATCATCATTTCAGGGGGAGAGACCTTATTGTTCCTTAAACTTGTGTAAATATGATCAGCATTACTGTGAGGATTGATACACGGTCATGTCAGCCTGATTACTGGCGCATATTTCGAGCTGGTTTTAAGCGGGCGATTAGAAATTAATGCTCCTTTTACCGTAAATTCAAGCAATAAAAAATCCCCGACTGGCGGGGATGGATAGGTAGTATTGAACAGTATTTCAGGGCTGCCTCGGTAATTGCATAACAGGCGGTAAATTCAGGTGATTTTCAAGCAGGTCGATATTCACCCTGTCCAGATTGATCTGGATCTTCATATTGCGATCTGGCTGCATGCTATTACTCCGATCAATGCCAAAATTCTCCAGAATGGTATACAGCCCCTGGGTTGGATCACTGGATTGCAGTCCTTGGGCAATGGTCAGCACATACCGCTGTAGTGCCGGTGACAGTGAATCTAAATCAGGTGCTTTTATGGGCTGGATCTCGAGGTTTGCCACCATCTCGGGATTAACCATGAAATTCTCTGCATCCCGGGTTCCACGAATCACCTGATGCTGTAAGGCGCGCAGATTCTTTTCTTCCTGTACAAAAGGCACATAGCCGGTTTCATTACTCATTTCAGGTTCAGCCATCACGGTCATAGTGGGCAGAGTCACAACCGCTTGCTCGTCCTCGGCTTGTGCTCCGATGCTGTAAACACCGAGCATGAGTCCGAATATAGACATTTTCATGATATTCATTGATCTGCCTTTCCCCTATTATTGATGGCCCAAATACTGCAACTGATGATGATCCAGTCAATTTCCAATATTCTTATCTACTAGATTACATTGATTACTTGGATAACTCATGCTTGCTCAGATGAATGGCAACTCATGTGAATCATCCCGGAAATAGCAGAGCACAGACTCATCGCCTGAACACCAGATAGTGAGGCAAAACCACTGTTTTCAGCTGAATGACAAAGTGACAGGCGAAAAAAAACCTCAAACACTGTTTGAGGTTTTTTCGAATATGGTGGCGAGACCCAGGATCGAACTGGGGACACACGGATTTTCAATCCGTTGCTCTACCTACTGAGCTATCACGCCGATGCGGTGTATTAAGCCGTATCTGGCCTCATTAGTCAATCAAAATTATGAAAAAAATATTTGAGTGGCTGATTTTTGGCCTAAAAAAAATCCCTGATGGGATCAGGGATTGAAAACTTTGAAATCGTTTTTAAATATGGTGGCGAGACCCAGGATCGAACTGGGGACACACGGATTTTCAATCCGTTGCTCTACCTACTGAGCTATCACGCCGATGTCGCGTATTAAACAGTTTCGGCTTGAAATCGTCAAGAGCAGAGAGAATAATTTTCGTTAAATGTTTACTTTTCCATCAACTCGCGTCAATTTGAGTCAAAAATCGAACAGTGTTTACCAAAGACCTCAGCAATAAAACAGATTTAAGCGCTTATTTACATAAAAAAGCAGCCTAATGGCTGCTTATGGTTGATCGATTTTCAGATTTTTTCTAGATTGGCCAGACAACGATGAATGGCCCCACAGCCCGGCACAAAGTTTTTCACGCCTTTTTCTTCTTCCATGCGGCAAACTTCGCTCACCAGCCTTTCTGCAACGCCACGACCACGGTTGGCCGGATGTACGACGATATTTTCCAGAATCCGGCTTTCACCCTGTCCGGTGCACCAGATTGCCCCAATAATTTTGCTATTAAATTCTGCGCTATAAACTGAGGTATACTGTGCAAGGTTTTGCTCTAGTTGTTCCATGGCATCTGCCCCGTCACTAAATTCAGGGCTCGTGTCATACAGTCGCTCAAGCTGGCTGCGCACTTCGTCATTTTCTAAAGAAGTATAAGCATGTACGGTGATAGGCATTGATAAACCCTCCTGAGCAATCTAATATGCGGTGACTTCGTCACGGCGAAAATATTTTCTACATCAATCATTTTGACGTATTTGAGGAACGTGTCTATGACAGATCGTATCAGTGAAGTGGTAAGAAATACCAACGAAACCAAAATTCGAGTTCGTTTGAATCTCGACGGTACTGGTCAAGGCACCTTAAACACGGGTATTCCCTTTTTAGATCATATGATTGATCAAATCAAGCGTCATGGCCGGTTTGATATTGATATTCATTGTGATGGCGACTTGGAAATCGATGACCATCATACTGTGGAAGACTGCGGTATTACGCTGGGTCAGGCTTTCGCGCAAGCACTAGGTGATAAAAAAGGCCTGAAACGCTATGGTCATTTCTATGCGCCACTCGATGAGTCTTTAAGCCGTGTCGTGGTGGATCTGTCTGGCCGTCCGGGTCTGTTTATGGATATTCCATTTACCCGTGCCATGATCGGCCGTTTTGATGTGGATTTATTCTCTGAATTTTTCCAGGGCTTTGTGAACCATTCCTTGATGACGGTACATATCGACAACCTGAAAGGCAAAAACAGCCATCACCAGATCGAAAGCGTATTTAAAGCATTTGCGCGTGCGCTGCGTATGGCCTGTGAAGTGGATCCACGTGCTGCCAATACGGTAGCTTCAACCAAAGGTACACTGTAATGACCCGTATTGCCCTTCTTGATTATGGGATGGGAAATTTGCACTCTGCGGCAAAAGCGTTAGAACATGTCGGTGCCACAGTGGATGTCACCAATGATCCAAAACTGATTGCTCAGGCAGACAAGATTGTCTTTCCGGGTGTAGGTGCCATGCGTGACTGCATGCAAGGCATGCACGAAGCCGGCATTGATGAAGTGGTACGCAATGCCGTGTTTAACAAGCCGGTACTGGCTATTTGTGTCGGTATGCAAGCCTTGATGCAACATTCTGAAGAGAATGGTGGTACCGATGCACTGGGTATTTTCGAAGGTGCGGTTAAGCATTTTCCGGAAATGGCGGGCTTAAAAGTGCCGCATATGGGCTGGAACCAGGTGCATCAGGCTGATCCTGACCATCCGATGTGGAACAATATCGAACAGGATGCACGTTTCTACTTTGTACATAGCTACTATGTAGAGCCACAAGATTCAGACCTGGTGGCAGCTACTTGTACCTATGGCATCGAGTTCTGTACTGCAATTCATAAAGAAAACCTGTTCGCGACCCAGTTCCATCCGGAAAAGAGTCATACCGCCGGTTTACAGTTATTGAAAAACTTTGTGGACTGGAAAATCTGATTTTCCTTCCGCCTAAAAAGCTCGCAGATTGCGAGCTTTTTTATTCATTTAGATTAGTTCACTGCTAGTGATTCTGACTATTTTTTAGTCATTGAAATTGTTATGATGTTGAAGTAACTCATTATATTTAAAAATAATTAGACTCAGGGGAAATACAATAATGAATCCACACTATCCAAACAATGAATCAGCTTTAAGCCCAAATGGTCGTTTTGGCCGCTTGTCTTATCTCGGCTGGAACATGCTAATGACCTTTTCGCTCCTGATCATCATTGGGATCATTGCAGCTTTTTCACCTGGCCTATTTATGGATAGCTCTGCCTTGGCAGGCTCATCCATGGTTGCAACTGTTCTCATCGGACTCGCTTACTTGGTCATGCTTTATTTTAGTTTTGTTTTTACTATTCGCCGTCTACATGACCGCAATCATACTGGATGGTTATCGCTGCTGATCTTGGTTCCGCTACTCAATCTGATTTTTATCCTTTATCTGATTTTTGCCAAAGGTGATGACAGAAGCAATCAATACGGCCCGCGACGTACCACCAAAGCTTGGGAAAAGGTGTTGGGATTGATTTATGTACTTATTTTTCCAATCGGTATTTTAGCCGCGATTGCAATCCCAGCTTATCAAGACTATGTGACGCGTGCTCAACAGGCGCAGATGGAACACAGTAGCTATCACACTGATTAATCCTATTTAAATTTTGTATAAAGCTCATTCTTTATGGGCTTTATTTTTACCTAGAACAGGAAAAGTGATTAAGCTGAACGCATTCATTTCATGATTGAAGCTTATGCAACAGCTGCTGGATACTTTACCAAGCAAGGAACAAATTCAGACCTTTCCTGTATTTAAAAATCTTCCGATGCAACAGATTCAGGTGATTAATCGTCTGGAACAGTGTCATGCCCTTGCACAGGAGCTAAAAAGCCATGCAGTCCTGGGTTTCGATTCTGAATCCAAACCGACCTTTAAAGTTGGTGAGGTTTCTACCGGGCCACATCTGATTCAGCTGGCCACTTTAGATAAAGCCTATTTATTTCAAATGAATGATTCGATCTGGGATTTTCTTAAACCGATCTTTGCCAGTCGCGAGCAGATCAAGGTCGGTTTTGGCCTGAAAAATGATGCGCACCTGTTCCGTAAAAAAGGCATTGAACTGAATAGTGTGATTGAACTATCCAAATGTTTTAAAGCTTTTGGTTTAAATAATCCGGTCGGATTAAAAAATGCCATGGCGTTGTTGTTTCAACTGAATTTCCCCAAATCGAAACGGATTAGTACTTCGAACTGGGCCAGCAAGAAGCTCAGCCCGGCACAAATTGACTATGCAGCCGCAGATGCCTATGCGCCCATGCTGGTATTTGAAGAATTACTGCGTCGGGATTTATTACCCAGAGAGATTCCCAATACTTCATTAAAATTAAGAATCCGTCCTTCATCGACGGCTTAAGCGCTTAAGTGGCGTGTTGGTTCTGGCAACTTAATGTCGCATAAAAGCTGGGATGAGCGCGTTCGATGAGAGAGCTGTGACTTTACCAGGTCTTACAGCTTCGATTATCGACCAACTCAGTACACCACCCGTTGTGGAAAATCTGATCTCCATTCACTCACAGAATTATTAAAACCATTAAAATAAATTACCTCACTGCTACCTGTCTGCGCACAGGTTTTCTTTATTCATACCGTTTAAGAGTTAGAAATTTCGACTTTATTTGCTAAGATGAATACACTCAAATTCATTCTAAAGATTAAGCAAGGAGCGAAAGCATGCTGATCATCCCTGCAATTGACCTGAAAGATGGCAAATGTGTCCGTTTAAAACAAGGTCGTATGGAAGACGATACCGTATTTTCAGACGATCCGGTCGCAACAGCACAGCATTGGGTAAATGAAGGCGCTCGCCGCTTGCATTTAGTAGATTTAAACGGTGCTTTCGCAGGTACACCAATCCATAAGCCAGTGGTTGAAGCCATTGTCCGATCTCAGCCTGATTTGCCGATCCAGATTGGTGGTGGTATCCGTTCTCTGGAAACCATCGAGCATTATCTGCAAGCTGGTGTTTCTTTTGTGATTATTGGCACCAAAGCAGTTCAGGATCCTGAATTTGTTGAAGAAGCATGTCAAAAATTTGCCGGCCACATTATTGTGGGTATTGATGCCATGAATGGCATGGTGGCAACAGATGGCTGGGCCAATGTGACTGATGTCAAGGCTACTGACCTGGCGAAACGTTTTGCCGATGCTGGCGTGTCGAGCATTGTCTATACGGACATCGCGCGTGATGGCATGATGCAGGGTGTGAATATTGAGCAAACCGTGAATCTGGCGCAATACTCAGGTTTGCCTGTGATTGCATCTGGTGGTGTGACCAATCTGGATGATGTACGTAACCTGAAAGACCAACCGGGTATTTTAGGTGCAATTACCGGCCGTGCGATTTACGAAGGTACATTAAGCTTGCGTGAAGCACAGTTGTTGCTAGATGAGCAACAGGCGTTATAATTAAGCTTGCTGTAAAAGAGGTCTTCGGACCTCTTTTTTATTTTTTAATTTTCTGATCTCCTGGCATGTCTACACTTATTTCCAAAAATCACTCCGGCTGGATGGTGAAAGCGCCGCAACTCGCCCTGATCCTGATCACCATTATCTGGGGCGGCAGTTTTATTACTGTGCAATACGGGCTAAATTTTAGTAGTCCGATTATGTTTGTCGGGCTGCGTTTTGCTGCGGCAGCGCTTGCCGTCACCCTGATTTCACTGAAGTCGCTAAAAGGCATGAACCTGAAAGAGGTGTTCGCTGGCGCAGTGATTGGGATCATGATCGCCATCGGTTACGGCACCCAAACTGTGGGCTTGCAGACCATTAGCAGCAGTGAGTCGGCTTTTTTAACCGTCTTATATGTTCCACTGGTTCCGATCCTGCTCTGGCTCATGTTCCGTAAAAAACCGCATGTCATGACCTGGATCGGAGCGCTGTTTGCCTTTATCGGTCTGGTGTTTTTGACAGGCAATGGCTTTGCTGCAATTCAGCTCAGTTTCGGGCAAACCCTGACGTTGCTCGGTTCCATCGCGATTGCACTGGAGATTATTTTTATCAGCCATTTCGCCGAGCAGGTGAATGTACGCCGGGTCACGGTGCTGCAACTGATTTTTGCATCCTTATTCTGCTTTATAATTGCACCCGTGTTAGGTGAATCTCAGTTACCTGAATTTCACTGGCATCTGGCAGGGATTTTAGTCGGTTTGGGCATTGCCAGTGCCTTGATTCAACTGGTGATGAACTGGGCGCAGCGCATGGTCGATCCATCACAGGCAGCAATTATCTATGCCGGCGAACCGGTATGGGCAGCCCTGTTTGGCCGTCTGGCCGGAGAACGCTTACCATCACTGACATTATTAGGTGGATTGATGGTGGTGCTTGGCGTGATTGCCAGTGAATGGAAACCAAAGTTTTTAAGAAAAGAACCCACAGAAGAATTAAAGCAAGATCTTTCTTAATTCCGCTAAATCCCCCTTAAAAAAGGGGGATTTTTTTCTCTAAGGAAATACGGCTAAAATTATTTGCTATACATCGGTCTATTGTCATTTAAGCGCATGATGCCGCGAATTGCCCGATACACAATCCAGATCCAGGCCAAAACCACCACCACTAAACAGAAAGCGGATGCACCAAATGCGACCCCTGCAAACAGGTCAGGATCTTCGCCGGTAAAGAACAAAAAGAAAAATGGAATAAAGGCGACGATATTCCAGAACAGATACCACCAGAAACTGCGGATCTGCCAGGTAAAATGGCTTTCAAAGATGGAACCGCGCACATCGCGCCGTTTCACATAGTTAATGATCAACGCCACGACAGCCAGCAGGCCAGCACTAAAAATGGCCACAATATATAAAATGTACAGTGCAAAAGTCAGTGTGCGGTTTGAATCTTTATCAATGGAATAGTTCACGTCCCCTCCTAGTACTTCCCCCTAGATATTTAAACTATTCAATGGGGAAATCAGCCATATAATTAAAATGATGTTAAAGGCTATGGTACAAAAATATATCTGCCGGAAAGGTTGTTTTTGTGTTTTATGCCGTAATTTCTGCTGTGCCAGCCAGGCTGCCGGCCAGCCGCCTAAGAAGGCCACCAGATGCAGGGTATTTTCCGGAATACGGCGATTACCCAACTGTGCTGCTTCCTTGTCTTGCGCATAGAGCCAGTAGCTGAGCGCATTCATCAGACTGACCAGTAACAACACCAATCCACTCAGTAAACCACCCAAGGTCAAAACCACCAGAAAGAGAATATAGAGTACACAGGCAATCTGCATCGGCTGTAATTTCTGTGTCTGCTGTGGCTTGGACGGTTTGAATTTTGCTTGCAGACTTTTGGCTTGAGCTGCTTTCAGGTACATCACATGCTGTGCGCGATAACGACCGCGTTCATCCAGAACGACCAGATAATCCAGCGCACAGCCCACGATTGGCCGTGGGCCAGGCTTGGCAAAATCCTTGATATGCAGAAATACACGATCTTTGGCTGGGTCACTGGGCTGAATGAAACCATAGCCTTGTTCATCAAACCATTCCACCAAACGTCCCTGATCGCGCATATCCCCTATCCCTTTTGATTTGATTGTTTAAGCGGTGACGAATTTTAAGCGTTCAATCAGCATATTACGCATTTCATCCGGATTTTTTTGCAAAATATCTTCGCCCGTCCGGCCTAATGCTGCATTACGCTGAGCCACCTGCAGGCGCATCATCCAGAACCGTCCTGCCGCCATGGCCAGATACAATTCCAGACAGGCGCGTTCATCACTGGTTAAAGAACGAATCGTTTCATAGGCATTTAAAAAGGCAATCGCTTTTTCTTCGTTTAAGATTACGTCAGGATATTCGGTACAGAAGTCATTTAACGTAATGGCGATATCAAACAACCACTCATCTTTATTCAGCTCATAAAAATCCAGAATGCCATTCAGCTGATCGCCATCAAATAAGGTATTATCCCGGAACAGATCCGAATGAATGAAACCACGTGGACGATCCGGATATACCGCCGTCAACGCCTCATATAAACCTAATAATTTACCGAGCAAGACTTTATCTGCCGGACTTAAACTTGGTTTAATCTCTTGAGAAACGGCCAGCCAATAGGCATGATCACGCACAAAATTACGTTCTAATTTAAAGTCTTTGAGTGCCACATGCATTTTCGCCTGAGCCACTGCAATCGCTTCAACCTGCGCGACGGTAGATGGCATCGGATGTTCACCCATCAGGCGTGGTGCAATCTGTGCCGGTTTATCTTTAATACTGTGAATGGCTTTGCCTGAATGGGATAAAGGCACTGGAACGGCCAACCCGGCGTGACCCAGATGTTCTAAAACAGGAACCAGCTCACCTGCTGCCTGTTCATCCATATCTTCAAATACGGTCAGCACATATTGCTGGTCTTCGCAGACTAAAAAGTAGTTGGTATTTTGAATACCGCCTTGAATGGGAATCAGATCAATCGCCTTTAAACCATAAGGCGCTGCAAAATCCTGAACTTCCTTTAAAGTCAAAGTGGTATAAACCGACATAGAAAACCTGCGAAAAAACTTACATAATTTTGCTAGAATACCGTTTCCATCTGCCAAGGTGTAGCGCTTGCGTGGGTGAGTTTCATAATCGGCTGTAATAATTGGAAAAATTTATGCTAGCTAAACGTATTATTCCTTGTCTGGACGTGGATAACGGCCGTGTGGTCAAGGGTGTTCAGTTCCTTGATATTCGTGATGCGGGTGACCCGGTCGAAGTGGCGCGCCGTTATAATGAACAAGGTGCCGATGAAATTACTTTCCTTGATATTACCGCTACACATCATGGACGCGACACGACTTATCGTACCGTAGAGCGCATGGCCGAATCGGTTTTTGTCCCCCTGACTGTCGGTGGCGGTGTCCGTAAAGTCGAAGATATCCGTTTATTGCTAAATGCCGGTGCAGACAAAGTCAGCATCAACTCGGCTGCGATTTATAATCCCGAGTTTGTGCAGGAAGCGTCTCAACGCTTTGGCGCACAGTGTATCGTTGTTGCAATTGATGCCAAAAAAACTGGCGACCACAAATGGGAAATTTTCACCCACGGTGGCCGTAAAGAAACCGGGATTGATGCGATTGAATGGGCTGTGAAAATGGCTGACTTCGGCGCAGGTGAATTACTGATTACTTCGATGGATGCCGATGGCACCAAAGCCGGTTACGACATTGCCCTGATGCGTGCCATCAATGACCGCGTCACGGTACCGACGATTGCTTCTGGTGGTGTGGGTAATTTACAGCATTTGGCGGACGGCATTATCCATGGTGGTGCTGATGCAGTACTGGCAGCTTCAATTTTCCATTTTGGCCAGCACACCATTCCGGAAGCCAAAGCCTATATGGCAGCCCAAGGTATTGAAATGCGCCTTTAAGCCGTTTTAGATGATGATTTAATTAAAGAGTGTTTTTATAAACACTCTTTTTTTATGCCTTAAATAAAACAACACAGCAAATACGGGACAAAAAAAAGGAGTCTTTCGACTCCTTATAAAACCAAGATAAGACTACAGCACTTGGTATTCAAAAGAACTCATCCCCCCCAGAAACATCATCAGTATAAGGCTTTGCTCACCGACGTGAGCAACTATAAGTGAAATCCGCAGGACAATATTGACGATACAATCGTATTTTATTGACAAATCACGACAAAGCCCTGTCTTATTCCACGACCTACGTATTTAACTGCTTCATTGCCATATTTTTTGCAGTATTTTTCGTTATTTTAGTAGAAGCTCCCGCCCATTTAACCGGAAAATATTGTTCTGACCAGCGGTTCAGTTTTTTCGAGATCGGCGCAGGCAAGCTCAAACCTAAAGGGTTCTGTTCCTGCAAATCTGCCGAGGAAATCACCCGGGTACCGAGCAGATAGTCAAACCAGGGCTTGGTCACGCACCAATTAGCATCCTGATTGCTATTCATATGGTGATCATAATGCCAAGGCAGTGTCTTTTTAGCCCATTCCGGCTCCAGATGCGCCCGGCGATGTAAATAATAATAGTTGCCTGCACTATACAGGGTAGCCAGGGTCATGCCTTTGGAAAAGGGATAAAAACTGAGTCCAAAAACGGTCGCGACGACTGCCAGTGAGGCAATTTCATTGCGGGTACGCCAGTTGTCCAGTCCTTCTACATAGCCGAAATCGGAAAATTCCGCTTTTCGCACAATCCGGTGATGCTCCCAGTGTGAGCGCATACTCTCGGGTACCGGACTATAACGGCTCTGTCCCGGCCGATGCACACCATGCAATACATATTTATGCGCAAACCATTCAAATCCGTTTGCGACGACGAGTCCTGCCAGAAAACCTTTCCACATAATCTTTTACCTCTTGGTCTATTTTTAATATAGGCTAAATAAAAGACTAGATATTGACCAAAATATTCAATATGATTGACAAAATACGACAAAATAAAAGAATTAAAAATGCTGGTTCTAAAAAACTACGTAGGTTCAGTATACGGTGGTTTAGGACATTTACTTTTGGACTATTATCAGTTGAAACAGCTTGAAGTCCCTGAGAAATTATTGGCCATTCAAAATCTGGAACGCTTTGATTTCGCCCTGTGGCGTGATCTGTTAACAACACTTGATCAACAGCTACAGCGACCGGCTTTAGGCCTAGAAATCGCCCAGCTGGTTGAAGCTAAACACCTCGGTATTATTGGCTATCTGGCACTCTCAAGTGAGACCTTGGGTGAAGCCTTTATGCGCTATCATGATTATCATCGTCTGATTTATGATGGTGGCCCCCTTCAGCTGCAGTGGCAAGGCGATTATCTGTCGATTGGCTGGGTTGAAGTTCCCTTTCATCTGAATACCCAACTGACCGATGAAATCGCGATTGCGCTAATGACGGAATTCGTGAAAGCCAATGTTCAGAACCCGCACGGGGTTCAGTTATATGAAGTGCATTTCCAGCATGCAATGCCTAAAAATATTGCACTCTATGAGCAGTATTTCGGCTGTAAAGTCCGCTTTTCTCAAGCCAGAAATCAGGTATTGATGCATGTCAGTGAACTGTCCAGACCGCTGAAACAGGGCGACCAGACCTTGCAGAAACTGCTGATGCAACAGGCCAAAGCATTGCTAGAAAAATTTCCGCACTCCACCCTCATTGATCAGCAACTGCAACAGGCAATTCTGATTGGCCTGCAAAAAAACCTGTTCCAGATCGAGCATATTGCCGAGCAGATGAATTTTTCCGTGCGTCAGTTACAACGCCATTTGCAGAAACAGGGCAAAACCTATCAGCAATGTATGCAGGAAATCCGCTGCATGATGGCGATGCAATATCTGAAAGATCCGCACTTGAGTTTGCAGGAAACTGCCATGTTACTCGGTTATTCTGAACAGAGTGCGTTTCAGCGTGCCTTTAAGCAATGGACCCAACTAACGCCGCAGCAGTGGCGCCAACAGAATATGTCAGCTGCTTAAACCACCAGCATGTTGGTTTGATATACGGGCTTCAAGCAGCGTTCATGACTTAAATCCCTTCCCCCTATGACCTGATGATAAATATAAAAATAAGGGCTTAAAATATGGATAAATATCTTGCCGAATTACTCGGCACGTTCTGGCTGGTGTTTGGAGATATTGCGGGAGCAAAAAAATTAGGCTTTTCAATAAAAGCCATCTAAAAAGCCATGATTTCTAGATTCTATTTTTCTGCATGTTTTACATGGAACATGCAGATCATCGCGTTTAAAAACGCTTATAAAAATGGATTTTCAATTTCATCCAGGTCATCACGCTGAATTTTTTCTGGCAAATCCGGTGTATTTTCCAGTTGTTGCACCACATCATTCAAAAAAGCCTGCAAGGCTTTGGCCACTTTCAGTCCCTGCTGATCCTTGGTGATTTGCAAGTTACCATACACGCTGACGCAGTCCAGATCATTTTCCAAAGTCAGATCATGAATGGCATGGGATTCGCTGCCATTTTCAAACGCTTTAAACATATCCTCTTCACCTGTCTTTGTTATTTTTCAATGAACGTCTGATGTCGATGCTACCCGAATCCTGGTTTTTTCAGCAAGCTTATTTCAACAGCTGCAAAATATATTGCAACAAGGCATCAATCAGCTGTTTTACGATGGCATCTTGTGTCGCGTTGTCTATCGCGCCACCAGTCGCTGAGGAGGTCGAGCTGCCAGAACCAGAAGACTTAAACTCGCGTTGTAATGCCTGCAGGTTTTCTTCAGAAACCTCTTCGGCACACTGGCTTTCTGCATCCCAGTTGGAGTATTCAATTTTCTGGTTGGCTTTTACGGCATTTCCGGTCAGTGGTAGCTTATAGGTATTGCGCTTCTGCTCTTCGGTAAGCTGCGGAAACAGGTTAATTCCAAGCTGTTCTTCCAGATAGCAGACACTGACAATACGTACTTTGAGTGAATTGTCATTCGGTGCATAGTAAGCACCAATAGCACCGGTTTTCGGCATATAAACCGCCTTATAGACCGCGGTTGGCACGATCACGCCATTGCCAATGGTTTTCAGCTTCTTCCCGGCAAAGACAGGCCCTGTCACCACATAAACATCCTGTTTCTGCTTGGTCACAATGGCACGGGTGGCTTCTTCCAGCTCTCGCCAGACTTGCTGATTATTCTTGGGCGCTTGCGGCACCATATTGGCCAGTGAAAAACTGTCAGACTGCGTGGCCTTGTTAGGCATATCCGCATTCGGCGCCATATGACCGCGGTCATAACCTGAACCACGATAATCCGCCAATGTGGCACGATGCTTCGCACTGACCCGATCTTCTTCATGAAAATTATCTTCACGGGGAATTTTCTGGCTTAAGCGTGCTGGCGTTAAGGCTTCTGCAACCCAAAGTGGCGTTTTAGATACCCCGGAATAACCGACATTAAAGCCATTAAAACACAGCGAATAGCTGTCTTTTTTCAGGCTGTCTTTCATCAAATATGGCGGCACATCCCGATAAAACTGGTTCAGACAGGCAGAATCACTGGAAGAGGATAGTGACACCCACTGACTGATTTTTTCCTGACCAAAAGCGATGGCGAAGCTGCTCGAAGCCACCACGCCCAGAATGACTTTAATACTATTATCATTTAAAAACTGAGAAAAAGAGTTCTTGGATTTACGCTGCTTCTTGGCCATTCTTACACGTACTTTTTAGATCAATACAGATTTTGACCGAGCTTAACAAGCTGTATAAGTGAAGTATATCTTGGCCCTACCATTCGTTTACTAAATAAACAATAAGTATCTAAAACCCCGGCTAGTTGTAACAAACTGTCTAATTTTATTTCTTTTTAAATGAGGTTTCTCGGTGTTTGCGTAGCTTTGTTTGGCCCAGTGAATTGAGTATGTAAAGCTAACGGCCTATCTCAATTCGTAAAATTATTAGCAATGGTGTCAATCATGAATTCCAAACTCTCTAAAGCATTAGGTTTAGGATTATTCACAAGTGTGATCAGCGTAGCGGCATTTGCCGAGCCACCAGTTCAACCAGGTGAAACACTTGAAAGCTTGTCTAAAGCTAAAATTAGTACCAAGGTGAATGGTCAGGAAGCCTCTTTAGAAAGCTTGGTGAACTCTGGTCAGATTCGTCTGGTCGATCCGCGTGCAGCAGCACCGCAACCAGCCATGCCAAACACACAGGCACCAATGCCCAATGATCCAGCAATGACTCAGGTACCAAATTCAGGTACTGTTTCTCCTCAACCACCTGTCACAGAACCAGGTATGAATGAAGCAGAGGTGCCGGCCAATCTGGTTGAACCAGCCACTGAATCAGAAGTAGAAGCCAGCACGTCTATGACGACGCCTCAACAACAACCAACACTGGAAGAACAACAAGCAGCTGTACCAGCAATGTCTGAAGAGCAACAGCAAGCAGCTATTGCTTCAGAACAACCGATGCCTGAAGCACAGCAACAAGCGGCTGTGACTGAAGCAGATGTGAGCAATGAACAAACTGAAATTGCAGCTCAATCTGATGCAGAGCCAGTGCTGATGGAAGAACCCTTGAATGCTGCACCTGAAGTGCCGGCTGCGGTAGAACTTGAGCAATAATCTGAAGCTCATTTATTTATTGTTTCTCCCATAAAAAAACCAGAGTGTGCCTCTGGTTTTTTTATGCTTTTTATTTACATCTGAATCTGGGTACCCAGCTCAACCACACGGTTGGGTGGAATCTGATAGAAATCACTGACCGGACTGGTATTGCGCTGCATGGAAATAAACAGCTTTTCCCGCCATGGTGCCATGCCCTCACCCACAGTATGCATAATCCGTTCACGTGAAATAAAGAAACTGATCTGCATCAGGTCATATTCAAAATCCCATTGCTCATAGGCCTGTTGTAAAGCTTCCGGAATATTCGGCTGATCCTTAAAACCATAATAGATAAACACCCGGTAAAAATGCTCACTCAGTTTTTCCAGTTCAATCCGTTCCTTTCTGTCGACAAAAGGAATATCTCGGGTAATCACCGTGAGCATGATATTGCGTTCATGCAAGACCTTATTGTGCTTAATATTATGCAACATGGCATGCGGGACAATATTTGGTGTACCGGTCAGGAAAATGGCATCACCTGGCACAAACTTGGTGCCTTCCCCCATCGAAATACTTTTAATAAACAGATCAATCGGCAAGGCATCCTGTTCCAGACGATTCAGCACCAAAGCCCGCCCATCTTTCCAGGTCATGAGAATCGTAAACAGTACCGCACCAATTAGAATTGGCACCCAGCCACCCGAAGCAATTTTCAAGGAGGTTGAGGCCACAAAGACTAAATCCAGTGCCAGGAATGGCACAGCAAATAAAGCTACTTTCCAGACCGGCCAACGCCAGAAGCCATAGGCCAGAATCGAGATCAAAATGGTGCCGCAGAGCATGGTCATGGTCACCGCGACGCCATAAGCACTGGCTAGATTGGCACTATTTTCAAACAGTAAAATCAGGATCAGCACCGAGATAAACAGCATCCAGTTAATGAAAGGCAGATAAATCTGACCACGCTCCAATGCAGAGGTATGCTTGACTGACAGGCGCGGCAAATAACGCAGTTGAATGGCCTGATTGACCATAGAAAATACACCAGTAATGACCGCCTGTGAGGCAATCACCGCAGCTGCAGTCGCCAGTCCAATCATAGGGAATAAGGCCCAGTCTGGCAGCAGCATATAGAAAGGATTCGCCAGGGCTTCAGGACTACGCAGCAACAAGGCGCCTTGCCCGGCATAATTCAGCAATAAACATGGCAAGACAATAATGAACCAGGCCAGCCGAATCGGTAGGCGGCCAAAATGCCCCATATCGGCATAAATCGCTTCACCACCGGTCATGGTCAGAATCACTGCCCCCATGGTCAGAAAAGCCACATAAGGCTGATCGACCACAAAATGATAGGCCCAGTAGGGATTCACCATCCAGAGTACAAATGGGGTCTGGATAATGCTCCACAAACCAAAACCTCCAATGGACAAAAACCAGAGCATGGTTAAAGGCCCAAAAAACTTGCCCATAGTGGCTGTGCCGTGTCGCTGAACCATAAACAGTCCGGCCAGAATCCCGATCGACAAAGGCACCAGCCACTGATTGAAAATGGGTGTGGCAATACTCAGGCCTTCAATGGCTGAGAGCACGGAGATTGCCGGGGTAATAATCCCGTCACCGAAAAATAGCGATGCACCGACAAAGCCCAAAGCAATCAGGAATATTTTCTTTTGATCAGAGATTCGTGTGGTACGCAGGTTTAATGCCAACAGTGACATAATCCCGCCTTCGCCGTTGTTATCAGCACGCATGATTACCATGACATATTTAAAGCTGATGGTAAGCATCATGCACCAGAAAATCAGGGACAGGATACCGAGTACAGAAGCTTCGCTAATGGCGAGATGTGCGGTGAGGAAGCATTGGCGCAGTGCATAGAGCGGACTGGTACCAATATCTCCGAAAACGACCCCAAGCGCAGCCAGTGTAATCACCGGGAGAGCTGCCTTTTGTGCAGTGCTTTGCATATATTGTCTTCGTTTTTTAACAAGCATTTTTGCGAATCATAGCACCGCATTAAAAGTTTTTCTGCAAATCAATTGTTTCAGCTTGGCACAGCTGGTTTTTTTCGCTATTATCCTCGGCCTATGGTGAGGTGTCCGAGTGGCTGAAGGAGCACGCCTGGAAAGTGTGTAAACGTTTATAGCGTTTCGAGGGTTCGAATCCCTCTCTCACCGCCAGAATTTAAAAACCCGAATCACATGATTCGGGTTTTTTATATTTAATTTTATCCATCATCCTATCCAGCAAAAAAAATCATCTGCTTAGATCTTAAAATATTATTATCAATCACCTTATGCAAATCATTGAATTGATATCAAGCCTCGTTCATAAAAATCTTTTGCAACAGAACACTTACGCTCAATTCTATTTTTAAAATTTTCATTTTTCATCAGCCAGAAAACTGATGCATTGTACCGTTTCTAGTCCTTATTCATTTCAGGTTTTTATTTATCTGCTCAAACAAAAAACTGGCACAGAAATAGCTTAATTTTATTGTCATCAAAGCTATGTTATGTTGCTTATAAATCAACTAAAAGGAGAATAAAAACCACAGGATAGAAAGAAATAACCAAATGAACCGGGCCATTCAAATTTGAAGTTAAAAAATAGATACACTGCTATTCGGAGAGCGAACATGAATAACAGCGCAAACTATGCCAAACAGATTAAAAATGCAAAACGTGGCGGTTATACCCCAACTATTGCCAAGGACATCAATAAACATAAAATTCAAAAAGCCTTGAGACTCATCGAACAGTGGAGAAGCCTCGCTCAAGAACTCAAACCTCAAATGCAGTTTGATATGGCCTTTACTTTAGAGGAATGTGCACAAGAATTAGATCGCATCCTGAAAAACAGATAAACCTTATAACCGACTCATATCCAGAACCAATCCTGTGCTTTCACCCTCGCCCATATCTTCACATATGGGCGATTTCTTTGCGCATAGCCCAAAACAGAACTTTTCATCCATCGGGTCAAAATAAACAAATCCTGCCGAAACAGTTTAAACGGTTATTTTTTGGCTTGCGTGACCAAAAAAAATCTGTAAAATGCACTCCACCATGCCGGCATAGCTCAGTTGGTAGAGCAACTGACTTGTAATCAGTAGGTCCACAGTTCGAATCCGTGTGCCGGCACCATATCTTAGCCTCGCTTTTTAGTGAGGCTTTGATGTTCTGGGTTTTGGTATTTTCAGCTGAGTCTTCTTGCACTTTCTAGTGCTTCGATTGTGCCGTCACTTGCACATATCTCACGATCCCTTCCTGATATAATTTTCGGCACAGTTTCGCTGTCATCTGAATTTTAAAATGATCCAGTTTTGAGCCTTGAACCTGATCATCTGATGCTTTTGAATTCAAAGTTTTTTGCACGTAATCCGCAAAGCCGGAAAATACCGGTTCAGACAGATCCTGAATCTGGATATTTTTAAATTCAAATCGATCCAGAAAGGCATATAGTGCCCCCACTGTCATTAAATCTTTTAAATTCACATCAGCAGATTTCAATAAAAACTGATATTTACGCCGTTGTAATGCATTTAAATTTTCCCAACGCTCGGACAAAACCAGATGATGAAAACCAATCCGCGCATTTGAATTTAAAACACTGCGGACCTGCTCCAAGAATACAGGCACAGGGCTGTGATAAGCCGCATCTAGGCATAGCACCACATCAAAACGCTGGGAAAACAGCAATTCTTTTAAACGCAAAAATGACGCCTGATAAATGGCATTCAGTTCTGGCAAATGTTGCTGAATATTAGCCACACAGGCAGCCTGCAGCTCAACCCCGGCCAGATATTGCGCCTGATAATGTTGCTGCCAGTGCAGCAAGCTGGCGCCCTGACCGCAGCCCAAATCCAGCAGTTTATCTTTTGAATTTAAATTTACAGTTTGCGCAAGGTGATCGGCCAGCATACGACAGGCAGCCGCATAATCCTGCTGACCGGCTTGCCAATACCCTAAATTGCTCCAGGGCAATTGCGCGTGATCGCCCAACACAGCGGCATCAATTGCATACTTGTGCTGGGGAAGATGCTGACGCAGTGCCTGAAGCCATTGCATGGATTAATAACCCAGTTGCGGAGCAACCTCAACCACAGGTTTTAAACCCTGAAATGGTAAAGGCGCACCAAAGATTTCTGCAATCTTCATCGCTGAGGTCACTGCCGATTCCAGAATCGGCAAACCGTCACATGACCATGAACCGCAGAAGAAGACCTTACGGTTGGCATCCAGATGACGTTGCTGCAATTCCTTATTCAGTGCCACCGTATTAGCATCGACGACTGCACGTGTCAGCATTACCGATTTGATCACTTTCTTCGGATCAATGTCGGTTACCGGACGCCAGGTCTGAAACACGGCCGACTTGCCAACCAAAGAAGGTTCAATCGAGTTAAGCCACACGGTAAATTGCTGACGAGTAAATTTACGGTCCATCATATAGCTGAGTACGGCCCAGTCTTTACGTTTTGGCGGCATTACGCTGGCATCGGTATGAATCACCAGTTCGCCTTGTTCGAATTTGAATTTCTTCAATAATTCAATTTCACTGGCGAATTGTACCGGATCCAGGAACTCCTCAATTTTGGTGGTCGGTGTCGCGACAATCACCCGGTCAAACAGTTTTGAATAACCGGCCGCATTTTCAACTTTGACCTGATCGCCCTGCTCTTGTACCAGTGTAATTGCTGAACCGTCTTCAATCTGAATGCCTTCAATCAGCTTATCGACCAACGCTGGTGTACCGCCTTGCAGACGCAGTAACGCATCGCCATCGGTTAATTGACGCAGAAAAATTAACAACGGTTTAGCTGGCCATTCACCAATGGTTTTCGGATTGCAGGTACAGATGGTATATAGCACCGGCATCACCGCACCGTGCCAGAACACTTCTTCAATCTCGTTACGATTGATAAATTCTGCCAGGCTGATGTCCTGATTTTTCGATTTAAAGAATTTGGTCAATGCAACTTTTAACTGCAACAGGCCTTTGACCAGACGCCAGCCATATTGTTGCAGGCCTTTCCGGTTATTGATGATCGGGATATTGCCAATTCGGCTACGCGATGTGGTCAGCCAGGTTTCAGTTTTATCTTCAAATAACCAGCTGCAGGCCATATAGGTCCGCACCGGATAAGTTTTAATGCCCAGATGTGTGGCTAGACTCAGGGTGTTTTTCCACAGATAGGGGTTCATCACACGTAAAGGTGCGTCAATCAGGCCCCCTTCAAATTCAAGGCTATGACTGTCCATGCCGCGACCTGGAAGTGCTTCAAAAATCGTGATGTGATGCCCTGCGTCCTGGAGAATTCTGGCTGTAGCCAGTCCGGCCATGCCACTACCAATTACTGCGATATCCAAACTGATCATCCGTCATTGAAAAACTACAGAAATTATGTACCATGCGCCAATCAAACAGGTTATTAAAATCTTCCAGAATATATGTTTTTCGTAAAGGCCTTTTTGTTCAATTTCACCTGCTTTTTATTCATTTTTCTGCCTTAGTTAAAATGCCATCAAATCTAAGATTTTATTCGTATTTTTATCTAAAAACTTGAAAATTCGCTTTAAAAACAAATAATTTAATTAACCATTTTTATAATCCTTGGTTGACAAATACTTTTTAAATACCTATGATTCGCAGCATAAGAAAACCATAAATTCATCCGGTTCCATTCAGATGCGTTTATGCGAAAATTGTTTAAAACGACAAGAAACTACAGCGCCTTATAAAATAAAAGCCTCTGCGAAAGCAGAGGCTTCTTTGTTTTCAGGCCTAGTCAATCATGCAGCAGGGTATTGCGCTTACTTGATTGCCTCGCATAAGCCGCTTAAAAAGCATAGAGTGCAATTCCTCAATTCTCATTTTGTTCTCAAATAGAAATCAAATGGCATGATGTTTTTGTCTAGAATTCATAAATCTCTAAACTAAAAAAATAAAAAATCCAGCAACTTGTGCTGGATTTTTTGCTTCAAAGAAGTAGGTTTGAATTAGATTTTACCCACCAGGTCGATTGACGGCGCTAGCGTTGCTTCACCTTCTTTCCATTTTGCCGGACAAACTTCACCTGGGTGCGCATGTACATATTGTGCAGCTTTCACTTTACGAAGAAGCTCTTGTGCATCACGGCCGATACCACCCGCGTTGATTTCAATAATCTGGATTTTACCTTCTGGATCAATCACGAAAGTACCCCGATCTGCCAGACCTTCTGCTTCAATCAGTACTTCAAAGTTTTTAGACAAAGTCCAGGTTGGATCACCAATCAATGGATACTGGATTTTACCAATCACGTCAGAAGTATCATGCCAAGCTTTATGGGTGAAATGAGTATCGGTAGACACGCCATAGATTTCTACACCCATTTTCTGGAATTCAGCATACTGATCAGCAAGATCGCCTAATTCAGTTGGACAAACAAAGGTGAAATCTGCAGGATAGAAAAACACCACTGACCATTTACCTTTCAGGTCTTGCTCAGAAACTTCGATGAACTGACCATTGTGGTAAGCAGTTGCATTGAATGGTTTGATTTCAGTATTGATTAAACTCATGAGATATTTCCTCTGGCTTATTTCTGGGATTACTTATCTTGTGAAGCTAGAATACGAAAAATTCATAAATAGGTAAAACCGCAAGTTTTTATAAAAATGATCGCTTTTTTAGATCATAAATTTCTATTAGTATTGTTCATCTTATTTATTTTCTCGATGCATAGCTGTTCTGATCAAAAATAATGCCATGCTTTAAGACTTATTAATATTTTAATAAATCAGTGGCTTACCCAAAATCAATACTAATCTTCAAGACATAAAAAACCCACCGTATTCAGGTGGGTTTTAATGATGATTTACCGTTCTGATAAATTAAAATGGTAAGTCATCATCTAAATCTGCTGCAGGCGCTGCTGTTGGAGCAGGTGCAGATTTCGGCGCAAAACCACTCGGGTTATTATTGCCATAACCGCCGCCCTGGTTGTTGTTAAAACCGCCTTGCTGTGGTGCTGAACCATAACCCGATTGCGGGTTATTGCCATAACCGCCTTGGTTGTTGTTCGCCTGATTATTGTTATTAAAGCGTGGCTGGTTAAAACTGCTCTCGCCCTGATCATTTTGAGGACGGCTAGAGTCTAGCATCTGCATTTGTTCACCACGAATTTCCGTCGTATAGCGTTCCTGACCATTCTGGTCAGTCCACTGACGGGTACGTAATGAACCTTCAATATATACTTTTGAACCTTTACGAAGATATTGCTGCGCAATTTCACCTAAACGGTTATGCAACACGATACGGTGCCATTCCGTTTGTTCTTTACGTTCACCGGTACTTTTATCTGTCCACGAATCGCTGGTTGCGATCGAGAATTGAGTGAGAGAGCCACCATTTGCAAAAGTTTTGGTTTCCGGATCTTTACCCAAAGTACCCACTAAAATAACTTTATTTACACCACGCATTTGCCGTTTACTTCCTATATATTTCTGTATTTTACTTTATAAGAGTTATGCTTAAATGGCTACCTCTTTACCCAACAAGTGCGTTAATTGTTGTCGCGAAGCATCATCAATCTGCTGTTTATCGACTTTTACATATGCAACTTGCTGTTCAGACATCACCACGACCTCTTCAATACCACGAATCGCCAAAAGCTGAGAAGTCCATTCGTCAGTTTGTCTGCTTTCCGGCAAACGCAACACCAGCGATGACAGATAACGTGGCTGTGCCAGGCCAAAACTCATCAGCAGCCAGATGATCGCGATCCCTGTCAGAATACTCCAGCCCATCGAGGTATTATTCAGCAGTAATAATTGTCCGCCAATCATACCGCCAAAGAACGCCCCTAAAAACTGACTGCTGGCATTCACGCCCATCGCGGTGGCTTTGGACTGGATCGGTGCCGCTTTCGATAACCAGGACGGCAACAGAGCTTCCATCACATTAAAAGCAATAAAGAACAGACCCAGACCAATCAGCAAGACATATTTTGATTCAAAACCAAATGCCATCACCATTAGACCCAGAATAATGCCAGTAATGGCCACCAGAAAAATCGCGCGCATTTTGTGGTATTTTTCTGCCAGGATAATACTTGGAAAGGCAAAAAACAGGCTCAGTACCAACAGCGGCAAATATACCCAGCCATGACTGGAAAGCGGCAGATCAGCAAATTCGATCAGCTGTGAAGGCACATAGATAAACATGGCGGTGAGCAATAAATGCAGGGTAAAAACCGACACATGCAGACGGTTCAGATCACCGATTTTGAGTACCTGTTTCAATTGTGTCAGATAGCCCTGCTGAAAGTTTTTATGATGTCGCGTGACTTTCGGCACCATCAGCAGCATGGCAATCGCCGCCAGGCCCATCACCGTGGTGACCCAGAATAATCCCGAGATGCCAACCAGACCCGTCAGCCAAGGCCCCAGACTAAAGGCCACCACAAAAGACAGGCCGATACTCATGCCCATCATCGCCATGGCTTTCATGCGGTTTTCTTCACGGGTGACATCTGCCAGCAACGCCATCACCACAGCAGATACTGCACCACCACCAGCAATCGCCCGGCCGATAATCACGCCATAAATGGTGTCCGACATGGCCGCAATTGCACCGCCCAGCGCAAATAATAGCAGCCCTAAAACCACCAGTGGCTTACGGCTATAACGGTCCGCAATCAGGCTGAATGGAATCTGCAATAAGGCCTGAGTCAAACCATAGACCCCGACCGCCAAACCGATCAGTGCAGGCGTCGCATATTGATATGCCTGCCCTGCCACAGAAAACACTGGGATAATCATAAACAACCCCAGCATGCGCAGTGCAAAAATACTGCTCAGGGCAAAGGTTGAACGACGTTCTAAAGCATTCATCATAAATTATGGCGATTGGGTTAATTAATCTGGAGCCCAGATTATAGGACATTCAGCTCAGGAAGAAGACATGAATTTTATTTGAAATAAAGATGATGCCAATTTAAAAACAAAAAAGCGCAGCCGGAGCTACGCTTTTCATTCAGGGACAGCACTTTATTTTTCTAAAGCCGCCTGACGTTTCTTGTACTGAATCGAGGCAAATACTGCCCAGACAATAAAGGCTACACCGATCAGACCAGTCACCACTTCTGGCACATGCAGACCGGTTCCGCTGGCAATCATAATGAAAGCCAGTGCACCGATGGCATAATGCGCACCATGTTCCAAGTAGATATAGGCATCCAATGTGCCCTGCTCAACCAGATAGATGGTCATTGAACGGACAAAGATCGCACCAATTGCCAGACCCAGCATGATGATGACCACGTCTGAGGTAATCGCAAAGGCACCGATCACGCCATCAAAACTGAAGGAAGCATCCAGGACTTCTAGATAGAGGAAACCACCAATACCCGCTTTCACTACACCCGTCGGTACGCCATTTTCATCATGACGAATGGCATTACCTTCTTCATCGACTTCCGGTTCACCACCGAGCATATGACTCAGAACCTGTACACCGATATAAATTACGATGCCCCAGATCCCGGCCATAGTCACTGCCAGACGCTTGGCTTCATCGACATTGGTTGCCATGATTAACAAGGCCACCAGTGCGATAAACACCGACATTGCCGGCACATTAGCCAGATTAGACAGACGGCGTTCTAGCCGTCTGAACCAGTGCGTGTCTTTTTCTTCATCCAGGAAGAAGTTCAGGAATACCATCAACAGGAAAGCACCACCAAAAGCAGCAATCTCAGGATGATGTGCCATGAGACGGGCTGAATATTCTTTCGGATCATTCAGGGCCAGACGTACCACTTCCATGAAGCCCAGGTCTGCAGTCACTGCAACAATGACCACCGGGAAGATCAGACGCATCCCGAAGACTGCAATCAGAATACCGACTGTCAGGAACAGCATTTTCCAGAAATGATCCCAACCCCGTAGGACTGAGGCATTAACAACCGCGTTATCAAAGGACAACGACACTTCCATAATCGCTAAAATAGCGGTGATGGTTAGCGCTGTGAGCATGGTTTGCAGGCCTGCGTCAGGACCATGGGTATAACCCCAATACGCAGACAAACCAAGACACACGATCGAAAATGCAATCGAGAAACCAAAATGTTTCAACATACACAACGACCTTGGATAAATTAAATAAATGTATGGCTGCGAAAGAGCAGCAATACGAATAGGAAAAGTTAAGCTAATTATGAAACTTTTAGCGCATAAACCAAAGCACTTCCTGAGCTGTTTTATCTTATTTTCTGTTTTTAAAATTTGCCGATCTTTTAAACAGCCCGATCTTTGCTATAGTGCCGCATGGTTTAACTTGAACTACAAAGGATTTTCAGCATGAGTTTTTCACAAGAGGTATGGCAACGTAATCTCGGACTTTATCAGAAGACCCTGGCCCTGCCCTTTAATCAGCAACTGGCGCAAGGTACTTTAAGCCGTGAAGCCTTTAGTCATTATGTGATTCAGGATGCGCATTATTTACTGGCCTATGGCCGTGCACTGGCCGTGTGTGCCGCCAAAGCTTTTGAAGCGGACGATGTAATCCAGTTTGCCGAGGCAGCCAAAATTGCGATTGTGGTGGAACGTAGCCTGCATGATGGCTTTATGCAAGATTTTGGCATTAGCAAAGAGCAATTTGAGCAGACACCGTTGACGCTGGCATGTCATCACTATACTTCTTATCTGACTTCGACCGCCTGGTCAGAAAGCTACCCGGTGGTGCTAGCCTCGTTGCTGCCTTGTTTCTGGATTTATGCCGAAGTTGGTAAAGATATTGTCGACAACTCTGCGCCGAATAATCCGTATCAAGCCTGGGTGGATACCTATTCAGGAGAGGAATTCCACACTGCGGTGCGGAATGTGATTGCGACCGTTGACCGTGTTGCGGCGCGTGTTGATGCCGATACACTAGAAAAAATGCATGCAGCTTATACGCATGCTGCCCGTCTGGAATGGTTATTCTGGGACAGTGCCTTTGAGCAACGCCAGTGGCCTGGTCTGGATGAATAAGACGAATAAAAAAAGCCCTGTTTAAGACAGGGTCTTTTGGTTATAGCCGTTTAAAAAAATTTCTGCTGTCATAAACCGATCATAAAAACGGCTTAGTCTGAAAAAAACAAGGATAGAACGGGCCGCTACGCTAGACCTAGCTATAAGCCCAAAATTGCCGCACAATAATTGAGAATAATTATCAATTAATAAAATCAATCCCGGAAAGAGGCAGATGATATGCACACTTTAGGCACCGAAGCGATTCGGGCATTTTTTACCCTGCAATGTTGCTGGCTCAATAATGAAGAAATCTATTTGGAACAAGGCTGTCCAGATTGTAGCTCGGCAGCGACTTATCTGATTTACCATACCAACACGCATATCCAGAAACATCTGCTGAAATTTATTGAAAAGTATCGCTGTCATCAGGCGCGACGTAACGATTTGCTCGACCTGGATTTTTTCCAAAAAGACTATGAGGACTTTCTGCACATTCTGGAAAATGAAGTCAATTTTTATGCACGTCTGCATCATGATGTGTCACGTGAACGCTGCTTTGAAGAGATCGAGTCTATCTTTGAACGCCATTATGCAATGGCTTATTAGGTATTGGCCTTGTACATGATCATTGTGAATATTTAGGCAATCGACTACTGCGTTTGTTAATGTTGTGATGAATTGACCAATCACCGACATAACTTGACGTTTAAAATACTTTTATTTGCACTTGAACATTTTTCATCCGGTATCATATAAGGGTTTTTGATGAATATTCTAGGATCCTTGCATGAGCCAAAGCCACATCCGTATTCGAGGCGCACGTACCCATAACCTGAAAAATGTGAACCTTGATATACCACGCGACAAGTTTGTGGTGATTACGGGACTGTCTGGTTCAGGAAAGTCCTCGCTTGCCTTTGATACCTTATATGCCGAAGGTCAGCGCCGTTATGTGGAATCGCTGTCTGCCTATGCCCGCCAGTTCCTCTCCCAGATGGAAAAACCGGAAGTGGATTCTATTGAAGGCTTGAGTCCAGCGATTGCCATCGAACAGAAATCTACCAGTCATAACCCGCGTTCGACCGTGGGTACCATTACCGAAATTTATGACTATTTACGCCTGCTGTATGCGCGTGTCGGTACACCGTTCTGTCCTGAACATGATCTGCCGATGGTGGCACAAACGGTTACTGAAATGGTCGATGCAGTCAAAGCATTAGAAGAAGGCACTGCTCTTTTACTATTAGCACCGGTGGTGCGTGAACGTAAAGGTGAATATACGGCGCTGTTTGAACAGCTACAAAGCCAGGGTTTCGTCCGCGCCCGCGTCGATGGCGAGATCATGGAAATTGATCCGCCACCTGAACTGGACAAAAAGAAAAAACATACCATTGAAGTGGTGGTGGACCGTTTTAAAGTCCGTGATGACTTAGGTAACCGCATTGCAGAAAGTTTTGAAACCGCGCTACGTTTAGGTGGTGATATCGCGATTTTATCCTGGATGAAGGGCGAGCATAACGATCGTGTGTTTTCAGCCAAACACTCCTGCCCGGAATGTGACCGTGCAGTGGCTGAACTGGAACCACGCCTGTTTTCATTCAACAATCCTTTTGGTGCCTGTCCGGTCTGTGATGGTCTAGGGACCCGCAGCCATTTCAGTGCCGACAAACTGATTCCTAATCCTGAGGTCAGCGTTAGCCAAGGCGCGATTCGTGGTTGGGACCGTCAGCGTCCTTACTATTACAGCATGATCCAGAAAGTCGCCGAGCATTTTGGTTTTTCTCTGGAAACTCCATGGAATGAACTGGATGCTGACACCAAGAAAAAATTTCTGTACGGCACTGGCAAAGAAAAAATTGATCTGAGCTATATCGATGAACGTGGCCGACGTCATAATCAGGTCATTCCTTTTGAAGGGATTTTGCCGCATCTGGAACGCCGTTATCGTGAAACTGAAAGTAATTATGTGCGTGATGATCTGGCGCAGTATTTATCCAATGCTGCCTGTGATGCCTGTGATGGTTCACGTCTGAATGAAATTTCGCGTAATGTGAAAATTCTGGACAAGACCATTGCTGACATTACCCGCATGTCGATCGGCGATGCTGAAAGCTATTATCAGGGTATTCATTTGGAAGGTGCACGGGGTGAAATCGCCGACAAGATTTTCAAGGAAATCCGTGAACGTCTGCACTTTCTGGTTTCGGTCGGCCTGAATTATCTCAGCCTGTCGCGTTCTGCCGAAACTTTGTCTGGTGGTGAAGCGCAGCGAATTCGTCTGGCCTCACAGATCGGTGCTGGCTTGATGGGCGTCATGTATGTGCTGGATGAGCCATCAATTGGTCTGCATCAGCGTGATAACGACCGTCTGTTACAGACCTTGATCCGTCTGCGTGACCTAGGCAATACCGTCTTGGTGGTCGAGCATGATGAAGATGCGATTCGTGCCGCTGACCATATTATTGATATCGGTCCGGGTGCCGGTGTACATGGCGGGCATGTGATTGCCGAAGGGACTTATGATGAAATTCTGGCCAATCCTGACTCGCTGACCGGAAAATATTTATCCGGCAAATTAAAAATCGAAGTCCCGAAAAAACGGATTCAAGCGCCTAAGCCTGAAGAACAGATCAAGCTGATGGGGGCATCCGGGCATAACCTGAAAAAAGTCGATCTGACCATTCCTTTAGGTATTATGACCTGTGTTACCGGGGTGTCCGGTTCGGGTAAATCGACCTTGATTAACCGGACTTTGTTACCTTTGGCGGCGACCCAGCTCAATGGTGCCACCACTTTAACTTCGGAAAAGTTTGAATCGATTGATGGTTTACAGTTCCTCGACAAAGTGGTGGATATTGACCAGAGTCCGATTGGACGTACCCCGCGTTCCAATCCGGCGACTTATACCGGCCTATTTACCCCGATTCGTGAACTGTTTTCACAGACGCAAGAAGCCAAGGCACGCGGTTATGCTGCCGGTCGTTTCTCGTTTAACGTGAAAGGTGGCCGCTGTGAAGCCTGTGAAGGTGATGGCATGATCAAGGTAGCGATGCACTTCCTACCGGATATGTATGTGCCATGTGATGCCTGTCATGGCAAACGCTATAATCGTGAAACGCTGGAAGTAAACTATAAGGGCAAGAATATTTCCGATGTCTTGCAGATGACCGTTGAAGATGCCATGCATTTCTTCGATGCGATTCCGGTGATTCACCGTCGTCTGGAAACATTACATCAGGTCGGTTTGGGCTATATACGTCTGGGTCAGTCTGCGACCACTCTTTCTGGTGGTGAAGCACAGCGTGTCAAACTGGCACGTGAACTGGCCAAACGCGATACTGGTCAAACCCTATATATTCTGGATGAACCGACCACGGGTCTGCATTTCCATGATATTGCCAAACTGCTGGATATCCTGCATCAGCTCCGTGACAAGGGTAATACCATCGTGGTGATTGAGCATAATCTGGACGTAATTAAAACTGCCGACTGGGTGGTGGATTTAGGCCCTGAAGGTGGTTCGGGTGGTGGTATGATTGTTGCGGAAGGTACGCCTGAACAGGTCGTGAAAGTCAAAGCTTCACATACGGGTAAATTCTTGAAGCCGTTGTTGAAATAAAAATCTCCTCCTAGCCTCCTCTTTGATAAAGAGGAGGCATTCCCTCCTTTCGCAAAGGAGGGTTAGGGTGGATTAAAAAAATAAATCTATTCTTAAATTTGTTTGAGGGGGAACAAAATGCGATTTTCTGAAAGATATGGTTATAAGCCCGTACTTGACATTATTCAAAAAGAAAGTATAGATGATGCTTTAAAAAATGGTTTGTGGAGTGTTTTTCATAGCTATATTTGGAATCGGATTGAACATGGACATAATCAAAGCTCTTTTACCCGTAATTCAAATATATACTCGTTAGTAGAATCTTATTGGCTTAATCTTTTTAAAAACCCTACAGATACCATCCCTCAATGGACATCTGATTCTTTAAAAATAATTAGAGATTACTTTTTTAATTGTGCATGGCACGAAATTTATAGCTTGATTGAAGAAACAATTAAGCACTACCCCTATCAAAGAGTAAGTAATAAAGATTCATTTATAACTAATATCAACAATATGCTAGAGCGTGAAAATAGTGCTTACCGAATTATAAATGACGAAATCATTCCAATAACTTCCGAACAAGAAATTCAATCCATCGAAACTGCTTTAGAAAATACAAATCAATATTTAGGTGTTCAACAACATTTAAATAAAGCTTTAAAACTGATGTCAGATCGTCAAAAGCCTGACTATCGAAATTCGATTAAAGAATCTGTTTCGGCATTAGAAGGTATGTGTCAAAAAATATTAAAGAAGGACAAAGTAACTTTAGGTGATGCAATTGGTCAAATTGAAAAACAATATCCAATACATCCTGCATTAAAAGCCAGTATTAAATCTTTATATGGTTATACATCCGATGCAGATGGTATTCGCCATGCAATGTTAGACGAATCAAATCTTTCTTATATCGATGCAAAATTTATGCTTGTTGCCTGCACAAATTTTATTAACTATCTGATCGACAAAACCAGAGATCATCCAAATTAGATCACATGACTGGCGACATGGATGTCGCCCGTTCGACTGTGCTAAAGGGACTTATCATCAGTCGAACAAATGCATTTTGCTACTTTTGTGCAGTTCAAAAGTAGAGAAAACAGTCTTTTGAACTAAACCTCTGCCACCGCATTACGTCCTTTGGCCTTTGCTGCAAACAAAGCATCATCTGCATTTGACAATAAAGCCATCCAGGACACGGCACCAATGGCAACCCCAATACTGACCGAAATCTGAATCTCGTCTCCTGCTGCAGTCACAATATGACGCTCAGCCACTTCAGCCCGAATGTTATCGGCCACAATCAATGCCTGCTGCATCTGGATATTTTCAATCAGCACCAGAAATTCATCGCCCCCATAACGTACCAGCAAATCTGTAGCACGGACATTGGCCTTTAAACGCTCGGCCACCAGCTGAATCACCTGATCGCCAATAATATGCCCATATTGATCATTCACCTGTTTAAAATGATCAATATCAATAATCATCAAACAGGTTTGGCTCAATTGACCCGGCTGATTTTCCATAAAACGAATATATTCTTCTAGCGCGAAACGGTTGGATAATCCGGTCAAAGAATCGGAATGGGCAATATTCTTTAAACGGAACTCTAGCGCATCACGTTCTTGCAACATCTGTTGCAATTTCTGAATGGCAGCGAATAAAGAATCAGAATGATTCACTTCACGCAGCCGCATATCAATTTTCTGACGACCCGAGTTTTTAGACAAACTCAACAACATGCGGCGTGCCTGAATTAGCGGCAGAAAAACCTGTTTACGTGCAAAAATCATGGTTGAAATCGCGGTCAGCAATGAAATCAGCGATACCAACACGCTCCAGATCAAACGCTGCATATTGCTGTTCATCTCTTGAATAGCGGCATCTCTGCTATATTGCAGCAGGTAAGTTTGCAGGTCTACCACAGTCGCAAATTTATCTACGATCGCTTCAGTCAGCTCTGTTCCGCTCAAACGGTAGTCACGTTGCTCCAGACTGTCACTGATCAGCTCACTCACAATCGGTAAGCCTTGCTGAATAAACTCGGTTTCTACCCGCCGATGTAAACGGATGAATTCCTCAGTCTTATCTTTAACAGGTTGAATGGTATCAATCAAGGCCCACAAATAACGCACCTGATGTTGGGTCTGTAAAGAGCGGGTAATATTTTCAGTGGGAAGCGGAGCTTCAAAAGTCACATGCGCCATGATAGACGAGGCCACACGACCGGCCTGATCACGTAAATCAGATAAAAATAGAATCTGGCTAATATAGTTATTCAGAGGGGTCGATGAGCTATCTGAAGCTACTGCCACGTCACGTAAAAGTTCGCGGCAACTTTCCCAGGCAGCAAACATGGCCAAAATCGCCTGATCAAGTTCTTGCGCACTACGTTGCTGACGTGGCATCCGGGTATAGGCATCAACCTGTGCACGCCCTTTTTTCAAACTATTTTCAAGCTGTGAAAGTTGCTGACTCAGGTTGTTAAACCCGACCTCCGTCAATACATCCGCGGTCTGGGACAATTGCCGATCCACCTGTTGACGATAGCTGATTAACTCTTGCTGATGCTGGGAAAATTCCTCGGCCGAACTGGACATGGCTTTATTGGCAGGCGCACGCTCACGCGAAATTTTATTTGCCAGATCAGCGACCTGCTGCAAGGCATTCAATTGTTGATAGGTTTGTCTGGATTTTAAATAACTTTGACTACTACTCACAATTAAGGGAATACAGATGCAAAGCAAACATAAAATAATAATCGACATCGACCAGTACAAACGTTTACTGATCCACTCAGAGCGTAAGGTATTCATGCTGTTGTATTACGCCCCAATATGACAAGCAAAGCTAAATAGATTGATTATTATACAAATAAAACAGGATGGTCTTAAAGCCTTTAGTCTTACTTCACTTATGTTTTTAATGAATTTTTATCATCTATTATTTTCAGATACTTAAGTTAGTTCATTTGAAACTTTAATGCAGGGTTTCATAACCACAATTCCCTATAAAGTCTTACAAAAGCAAGGGAATTTAAGCAGCTAAAAAATATAAAAACTTGCTTTCTGCACTATTTACACCTGCAACAAATAGGTGCATAATGCACCGCATTAGGGCGAGTTAAATTATTCCTCAGCAGATATTTTAGTTTACCCGCAAATTTTGGCGAAAAAAGCCCGATTTTCTATGAAAATCGGGCTTTTTTTTAGCTATTGAATTTTAGACCTCTATTTTTACTTTTCAATATGCACTATTTTGGTGCTTAAAATTATTCTAATATTTATTTTTCTCATCTTGTTTTGAGTTGAAGGTTTTTTCAGAAACAGAATGATCTGAATTAAAAAATGCGGGACAAAAAAAAGCCCAACCTTGGGGAAAGCTGGGCGATAAAACAAAAAATTGTGGAGAATCAGGCTAAATCACTATGAAAATGTGAACTCTAACTTGATTTTCATATTATGTAAAATTCCCCTGAAAATGTAAAGCCGATTGCTTCAGTCAAGATTATAAAACATGCCCATTTAGCTCAAAAAACAGACATCTACTCTAAGACCCAAGCTGATGATGCTTTAAAATCAAGCAATCCAATCAAGACATGAGGCGCCAGACACCTTGCACTTCTTGACAAATTTATGAATTAGCTCACCTATTTTTAATTGTTTTAATAGATAAATATATTATAATTAATCGTATTAATTGATTAAAATAACAACATAATTTCTCCTTAATCTTTAGTCCCGATTCTATATTTAAAGTCTAGATTTTTGTTATACAAGAGTTTTTATATAAAATAGCTTCGGAGCCTAATACTTGAATTTTACACAAAATTAATACAATGGTTTAGCTTAAAAAAATAGCGATTTCGAATTGGATTGACTTAATAAATTGTCACAATACAATGTGTTCCAAAGCTGTACACATCTTGTAACAAAACGGTAAATATCATGAAAAAACTCGGTTTAGCCACTGCTTTATTATTAGCCATGACCGGTGCTCAAGCATATCAATTTGAAGTTCAAGGTCAGTCAGAGTTCATCGACAACACTGCGAATGAACAAGACTTCACTGGTGCAGTTCAAGGTACTTACTACTTCAATAATGTTGATGCTTCTAAAGGTCCTTTAGCTGAAGCTGCTTTTTTAAACCAAGCATCTAATATTTCTGCTGCTTATACATACGGCGAAGACGGACAAGAATTTGGTGACCGCACTGTGCACCATACTTTCGGTGTAAAAGGTGAAGCTTACATCCCAACTAAAGTTGTTCCTGCTTATGCAAGCGCTTCTTATAGCCATACCATCACTGATAACAAAGCTGGTCACCCAACAGATGATAATGGCGACCGTTATGCATTAGAACTGGGTGCTCTAGTTGCTCCCAACTTCCTGGTAGCTGTAGGTTACACAAGCGTTGCAGACCAAACTTCTTATGACGCTTTCAACATGTTCAACAACGGTGTTGCTAAAGCTGCTATTGAGTCTCAAACAATCGCTGGAGACCAAGATGCTATCACTGCACGTACTAAATATGTAGGCGCAATTGACGGTACTAACATGTCACTTGGCTTCGAAAGCGGCTTGGTTTATGGCGAAGATACTGCCTACAACTTAGGTACAACTCTTTTCCTTAACCCACAGTTAAGCGTTGGTGCATCTTATATGGAATCTAGCTTTGCTGGTTCTCCAGACAAAGCTTGGGGCGCGAACGTAAACTACTTCATCACTCCTGCTGTTGCAGTTGGCGCATCTTATGTAAATGCTAACTACGAAGCAAATCTTGCGCAAACTGCTCAAGTTCGTGATACCCAAACGATCGGCGTAAATGCTAAATTCCGTTTCTAATTTCTGATTAGATTCTGAATCAAAAAAGGACGCATATTGCGTCCTTTTTTATTGTTTTATGACTCTGTTTACTCAGGCGTACGTACCAGACTTAAGAAGTGTAAATGACGTTCATATTGGTCAATGATGTCCTGTAATAGATCTTCTTGCGTCCATTCCATCACATCATAGCCCTGCCCGCCTTCTCTTAAAAAGACTTCTGCCTGATAGGAATCTACGCCCGCATTCTCCAGTTCAGACATAAAGCTTGGACTTAAAGTCTGGGTCGCATTGACCTGATAGATAAAATTAATTTCATCCTGATGATCAACACGGAGCTGTATACCGTCTTCTAGCGGACTAATCGTCACGTGTAATCGGCGCCGTTTCAATTCACTTTGAAAGCTGAGAAATGCCTTATTCACTGTATGGTGAATATACTGCTGCACCTCTTCCTGAGTGTGCGGATAATGCATAATCAGGCCTAATCGCTGTTGCCAGCTGCGCGGATTCTGGATCGCACGCGGGGTAATCCGTGCGGCTTGCAGCGCATGCATTTTGGTAACATCCAGATGTAAGGCTTTGATTAATCCCCAACACATCAGCAGCATAATGAAGGTAAATGGCAAGGCGCTCATGATCGTGGCCGATTGCAAGGCTTCTAAGCCACCCGCCAGCAAGAGGATGATGGCTAACAAAGCCATGAGCACGGTCCAGAATAGACGCTGCCAGGTCGGTGAATTTTCACTTTTTGCTGTCAGATAATCAGTCACCAATGCCCCTGAATCGGCAGAAGTCACAAAGAACAGCATCACTAGTAAAGTCGCAATGATACTGGTTACTGAGCTAAAAGGCAGATTAGCTAAAAATTCGAATAGAGCCACAGATGAATCACGCTGAACTGCTTCTAGCAAGCTGGTATTGGCTTCATGCATAATGCTATACAGCGCGGCATTGCCCATAAAACCCATCCAGATCAGGGTAAATCCGGTCGGAATCAGCAATACACCCACGATAAATTCACGAATACTGCGCCCTTCCGAGACCCGGGCAATGAACATCCCGACAAATGGCGACCAGGAAATCCACCAGGCCCAGTACATGATGGTCCAGCCGCCAATCCAGCCACTTGGCTGATAGGCATACAGATTAAAGGTCATGCTAAACAGATTAGAGACATACTGGCCGGCATTCTGAATAGTCGTCTGTAACAGATAAATACTCGGACCTGCCACAAAGACAAAGATCAGCAACAGCAGTGCAAGCACCAAATTTAGTTCAGATAAACGTTTAATTCCTTTATCTAATCCAAAAAATACGGAAGTCGCTGCCATGGTACTCACGACAATGATCAGAATCACCTGAGTGCTAGGTGCCTGTTCAACACCAAACAGGTAATTCAAACCTGAATTGATCTGTGTGACCCCGAAACCAAGGGTAGTAGCGACACCAAATACCGTACCAATGGTGGCAAAGGTATCCACGCCATCTCCAATCGGTCCATAGATCTTTTGACCAATCAGCGGATACAAGGCCGAACGGATTTTTAAAGGCAATTGATGCCGGTAAGCAAAATAAGCCAAGGATAAGCCAACAAGCGTATAAATGGCCCAGGCATGTAAGCCCCAGTGGAAAAAGGTGACCCGCATAGATTGTTGTGCAGCCAGTACGGTTTCAGGTTCACCGGCAGGTGGCGTGACATAATGCATCACCGGTTCGGCCACACCAAAGAACATCAGGCCGATGCCCATGCCTGCGGTGAATAGCATCGCAAACCAAGAGGCGCTGCTATATTTCGGCTGGCTATGGTCGGGTCCCAGTTTGATTTTGCCCATATCCGACAGGGCAATATAAACCAGAAGGATGAGAAATATCGCCACCGACAATACATAGAACCAGCTAAAGGACGTAGTAATCCACTGGTTCAGTTGCTGGGTGAAAACTGAAAAAGCATCGGGTGCAAATACGACCAACGCTAAAAATATCGCAATAATGGCGACAGTACTAATAAAAACATTTGGATTGATATTGGCAAACCAAGATGGTTTTGTGGAAGGCATACATCCTCCATTTTTTAAAAATTGGATCGACAAACAGCGTCAAATAATTATTGGTAAGGTCAAAATGATCAGACAGATTCAGTCTATGGGAGCTAGATCTCCTGCTATTTTAGGATGTGACACAAAATAAAGCCGTTAAGTTACTGTAACAAATACAATAAAAGGATGAGTCTCATTGCCCAGGCGGGTTTTCTCTATTTTTCACGTTCTTTTTATGCGGTAGACGTGCGATATATTGCAAGGCAATTAAGCGGGATACAATCAGCGCCAGATACATCACCCCGACAAACATCTGGATAATGGCTAGCATCCGTGCGACCGGACTGACCGGCATGATATCAGACAGTCCTGTTGCAGATTGCACACTGAAACTAAGAAAAATCAGATCCAGCCAGGGTTGATAGGCTTGCAGATCGGGGTCCGAAAAGCTGTGCGGCACCAGCAGCTGGCAGATACTGTAGAGGAAGGCAAAGCCCCAGGCCAACAAGGTAAAGACCGCCCCAGCGGCAAAGAGTTCATCCTTGGTCAGATAGCGGTCATGAAACATATAACGCAGCAGGCCATAGGCTGCACTGAAATAAGCACCAGCTTCAAACAAGTTGGCGGTGACATGGATCCAGGTATAACGCAGTCCCAGCACAATCAGAGAGGAAAAGAAAATCGCGCCGGCGACAAAGCTGAGTCCTAAAATGGTAAACATCGGAGTCTGGCGAATGACTCTGGCAATCACCAGCAAAACCAGAACACCCAGCACCCAGGTTCCCGCCCGATAAGACACGCTTTCATAACTCAATACCGACAAGATCAAGATCAGCAATTGCAAGCATAGCAGCCATGCCGAAGGCAAATGGGTAAAGCTGTTCCAGAACTGCTGCAGAGATTGCTTCATAATGCCCTTCTTGTTGCTCTTCTTGTTACTATCTTCATGTAGAGAACACATTGTTATTGTTAGCAGCTTTTAACATAGCATGCTCAAAGCCACTTGCAGATATGCGATTTGTATGAAAATTACTGAAATAACACTGCACAAATTCAGCCAGCTCAATTCAATACGGCGTTTATACTAAAGAAAAAACTTGATGATATCTCCATAAAAAAAGCCCCTGACGGGGCTTTTTTAGCGTAGCGCAGATCTTAGTGATCCGATGCGCCTGAGATACCAATACCGGTTTGTGAACGTACAAACTGGGCATCAAAGGCTTTGCGTTCTGCCTGAGCCTGTGCCGAATTATCCGTCACAGAGAACAACCAGCAGCACAAGAATGACAATGGCATCGCGAAGATTGCAGGACCATTGAACGGGTTCACTGGCGTATCAGAAATACCCAAAGTATCGACCCATACTGCTTTAGACAGCACAATCAAGGTTACTGCGGTTACCAGACCTGCAACACCACCAATCACGGCACCACGTGTCGTCAAGCCTTTCCAGAACATAGACAATACCAGTACCGGGAAGTTGGCACATGCCGCAACAGAGAATGCCAGACCGACCATGAAGGCTACGTTTTGTTTTTCGAACAAAATCCCGAGAATCATTGCGAAGATCGCAAGACCTAAAGTCGCGATTTTAGACATACGTAGTTCAGATTCAGGCGTGGTTTGGCCTTTCTTCAAAACGTTGGCATACAAGTCATGCGAAATTGCTGAAGCACCTGACAGGGTCAAACCAGCAACGACCGCAAGAATCGTGGCAAATGCAACTGCAGAAATGAAGCCCATGAACAGGTCGCCGCCCACTGCATCAGACAGGTGCACCGCCGCCATGTTATTACCACCTACCAGCTCCAGCTTGCCAGTCACAGCCATTTTCGCAACATCAAGGAATTGCGGGTTGTTCGATACATATAGAATCGCACCAAAACCAATGATGAAGGTTAATAGGTAGAAATAACCAATAAAACCTGTAGCAACTACGACTGATTTACGCGCTTCTTTGGCATCTTTTACCGTGAAGAAACGCATCAGGATATGTGGCAGACCTGCGGTACCAAACATCAATGCCAGACCTAAAGAAATCGCATCAATCGGATTAGATGCCAGACTACCCGGACCCATGATTTTGGTCGCATCTGTCAGGCTCAAGTCATGTACTTTTGAGTAGACACCAATCGCCTGTTCAAACATGTTGGTAAAGCTGAAGCCCACACCTTTCATAACCATGAATGCCATAAAGGTTGCACCAGACAGCAACATCACCGCCTTGATGATCTGTACCCAAGTGGTTGCCAACATACCGCCGAACATCACGTAGGCCATCATCAACAAGCCAACGATCACGACTGCAATGTTATAGTTCAGACCGAATAGAAGTTTGATCAGCTGACCTGCACCCACCATCTGTGCAATCAGATAGAACGCGACCACAACCAGTGAACTTAAAGCAGCCAAGGTACGTACCGGTTTTTCCTGCAAGCGGAAAGACACTACGTCTGACAGGTTGTATTTACCCAGGTTACGCAGACGTTCTGCCACCAGGAACAATACAATCGGCCAGCCCACCATGAAACCCAGTGAATACAGCAAGCCATCAAAACCGGACAGGAACACCATCGCGGAAATACCCAGGAACGATGCAGCTGACATATAGTCACCGGCAATCGCCAGGCCATTCTGGAAACCGGAAATACCGCCACCGGCAGTATAGAAGTCTTTGGTATTGGTGGTTTGTTTTGCTGCCCATTTGGTAATAAACAGCGTAGCACCTACGAAAATCACAAACATGATAATCGCGTGCCAGTTGGTCGCCTGCTGTTCTGCTGCACCCAGATCGGGACCAGCGAATGCAACGCCTGAAGCCACTATCGTGGTCGCCAGGGCAATAAGAGAATTCCATTTCATCTTAGTGGTGTCCTTTTTCATGCGCAATCGCTTCGACTTCACGGATTGCTTCTTCAGTCAATTGATCAAGTTTGTTATTGGCAATGTAGGAATACACACCACACAAGATAAACGACAGGACAATGATACCTAGACCAAGTGGAATACCCCACGTGGTCACACCACCTGAAATTGAAGACAATAGAAATTCTTTGTTGTAACCAACCAGCAACATGAAACCCACATAAACAAATAGCATAATGCCGGTCAACGTCCAGCTGAGCATACTTTTCTTGCGGACCATTTCCTTGAATTTTGGATTTTGTAGAATACGATCTACTTGTACCTCATCCATAATTACTCTCCTGTAGCCCAACCTTGGGCTGCCTATTTTTTAATTTGAATTATCACTGTTGCAAGTTAACAATAATCGTAGGTGCTTGTAATTTAGACTTTGGTCGTTAAAAAATGATCAATTTAAACTGTAGCGTTCACGATGCGTTATCATAGCGGCATGCTCAGTACACATCAGGCTATATGAACAGTTGGCTCATCATAGGGGTACTCGCCCTCTATATCGCATTACTCTTTATCTGCGCTTTCTACGGGGAAAAACATGCCAGCCGGCTGAGTACCCGTGGGCGCATGCTATTGTTTAGTTTAACTTTAGGCGTCTACTGTTCCTCCTGGACCTTTTATGGCGCCACGGGTGCTGCGGTACGTGAAGGCATTATTTTCCTGCCGATCTATCTGGGTCCGCTGCTCTTCGTTGCCGTCGGCTATGACATCTGGCGTCGTCTGGGACGGGTGAGACAGCATCATGCCATTTCTTCGATCGCTGACTTTGTCGCAGCACGCTATGGTAAAAGTGGTCCCCTCGCCTCGCTGGTGACCATTCTGGCGGTGGTAGCGATTGTGCCTTATCTGGCCTTGCAGTTACGTGCGATTGCCTTAAGTGCCGCCGTCATTCTGGAACCTTCCGCAGGTGTAACCGGCACGACCAATGGCGTACTGTTTCTGACTGGGGTTCTGGCAATACTGGCGATGATGTTTGGTACCCGGCAGATTGCCAATACTGAACAGCATGGCGGCCTGATGCTGGCCGTGGCATTTGAGTCTTTTGTCAAACTCTTCGCCCTGCTGGCAGTTGCCTGTTTCTTTATGTTTGAAGCACCAGAAAATCTGGCACAGATCAGTAGCGATATCAGCACTACTTTTCATGATGTACAACTGTTTGGCGTGCCACAAAGTTTCTGGATTCAGACCCTGCTCGCGGCACTGGCCATTATCTGCCTGCCGCGTCAGTTCCATGTAGCTGTGGTTGAGCTACGTGATGAAAAACATATTCGTGGTGCGCGGCGTTGGTTTGCAGTTTATTTGATTCTGACTACCTTGGCGATTATTCCAATTGCCAGCTGGGCGCTACATGCTGCACCGCAATATCTGGCCATTCCGGATGTGGCGGTCCTGTCCTTACCACTTAGCTATAATCAGGACTGGTTGACCTTATTGGCATTTCTGGGTGGTTTCTCTGCCTCTACCGGGATGCTGCTGGTGTCTTCCGTGGCACTGTCAATTATGCTCAGCAATGACCTGATCATGCCGGCGTTGTGGCGTTTAAAGCTGATTTCCCGGCATGACAAACGCTTGCCGTTGGTGCTGAAATTTACCCGCCGGGTCTGTATCCTGGGTGTGATGTTGATGGGCTTCCTGTTCTTCAATTTCTTTAATGATATTGACCAGTTGTCGGTTTTTGGTCTGTTGGCCTTTAGTGCGGTGGCACAATTCGCCCCTGCCCTGATCGGTGGCCTGTACTGGCGTGGCGGTAGTAAACAGGGTGTCTATGCTGGACTCCTGACCGGTTTTGCCTTGTGGGCTTATACCCTGCTGTTTCCAACCATTTTGCGAAGCCTGCCAGAAGCCTATAGCAGCTTTAGCCAAAGCTTGCTGAATCAAGGGCCTTTTGGCTGGAACTGGTTAAGACCGGAAGCCCTGATCGGTTTTGAGTCTTTTGATCCGCTGACCCATGGAGTAGTTTGGGCACTGGGCTTAAATACCCTGCTGTATATCTGGATTTCCCGTATTTTCCGTCCGAGTATTGCCGAACAGATTCAGGCCGAAAGTTTCTTCTATTATGAAACCAAGCCACTACCCTCGCAGAGTCCTTCTACCGAGGTCAGCTATTCGCATCAGGATGTCGCCCGTTTAAAAGTTGGTGACCTGATTACCCTGGCCAAACGCATTACCGGCGAAGGCCCAACCACACGCGCTTTCCAGCAGTTTTGTACCCAAAACAGTGTTGAACTGAATGAAAACAGCAGTGCCAATGGCATGTGGTGGCGTTTCACTGAACAGTATCTGGCGGGGACTATCGGGGCAGCTTCAGCACGTACCCTGCTCACCACAGCCATGGTCAACAATGGCCTGGCCTTGGGTCAGGTCGCCAATATTCTCGATCAGGCCTCGCAATGGCAGCGCTTCAATCAGAACCTGATCATGACCATGATTGATCACATGACCCAAGGGGTCAGCGTGGTCGATGAAAACATGTGTCTGGTCGCATGGAACAATCAGTATCTGAAACTGTTCGATTATCCGACCGATATTGTCTATGTCGGTTGTCCAATCGCAGACCTGATCCGTTATAACGCTGAACGTGGTGAATGTGGCCCGGGCTCGGTTGAAGAACATGTACGGAAACGGATTCACTGGATGCAGGTCGGCAGTGCCCATGAATTTGAACGGATTCGTAAAGATGGCCGCGTCATTCAGATGCGCGGCAATCCGATCGAAGGCGGCGGGTTCGTTACCACTTTCGCCGATATTACTGCCTTCCGTGAAAATGAAGCCGTGCTTGAAGCCCGCGTTCAGGACCGTACCCAGCAGCTGGCCGATGCATTGTCCGAGCAGCAACTGGCGCGTGAACAGGCCGATAAGGCCAATATGTCAAAAAGCCGCTTCATTGCAGCCGCCAGTCATGACCTGTTGCAGCCAATGCATGCCGCGCGCCTGTTCAGTACCGCACTCGAACAAAGCGTGCAGAATGATGAAGACCGCAAGACCTTACAACAACTGGATCGTGCTTTGCATGGTGCAGAAAGCATGTTGTCTGCCCTGCTGGATATTGCCCGACTGGAAGGCGGCACCATTCAGCCGAAACGTCAGGCTTATCCGCTGCATGACCTGCTCAGCGATCTGGAACTCCAGTTCAAATCGATCGCTGCACAGCGTGGTATCAAGTTCAGTGTGCATGATGCACAGTTCTGGATTGATACCGATCCACAATGGATTCGCCGCATTATCCAGAACTTTGTCAGCAATGCGTTGCGTTATACTGCCAGAGGTAAAGTGGTGGTCGGTGTATTACGTTCGAGCAGCAGACCGAATCATATCCGTATTGGCGTCTGGGATACTGGCCCGGGCATTGCCGAAGAACAGCGCATCAAACTGTTTCAGGAATTTGAACGTTGCGGCCACACCTCGCCTTGGGGTGAACAGGGTCTGGGCCTAGGTTTGGCGATCGTACAACGCATGACCAGCATGCTGGACTATCCGGTACATGTGTCTTCTGCGCTGGGTAAAGGTTCCTGCTTTATGATTGAAGTGCCTGTGATCGAAGCACCAAAAGTTGTCGCAGCACCGGTTCAGGCCGTACCTTTAAAGAGCAAGGCCTTTAAGATTCTGTGTCTGGATAATGATGAAACCATTCTGGAAGGCATGTCGACCTTATTGACCAAATGGGGTTATCAGGTGTTTAAAGCCACTGAACCTGAACAAGCAGCCATGCTGATTCAGCAGGAAAATATTCAGGTCTGGCTGGTGGATCAACATCTGAATCAGGACAAGATCGGTCTGGATTTCATTCTGGAACATCGTTCGAAGGATATTCCGGTCGCGTTGATTACCGCCGATTCCGATCCGGAATTGCCGCAACGTCTAAAAGAGCTAAACATTGTTCTGCTGAAAAAACCGCTGAAACCGGCCTCATTACGTTCATGGTTATCTGGACTGAAAATTTCCGACTCCTAAGTAGATAACGATCTGATCAATGCCCATTTCACACCCTGAAATGGGCATTTTTTATACTCAACTGCCACATAAACTTACCTAGCTTGCATAAAATTTATTCTAATGTGCTAAAAGCAGCAAATATGCCGAAAATACAGCTGAATAAATTGACCAAAATGCTCATTTTTTAATTCACTATGGCAAAAACTGACGAATGTATTAATGTACATGTGTACACTTAGTTACAATTAATTATCTTATTGTTTTTAATAAAAATTAAAGAGTAATTTTCCACTACTATAACTTTAGTCGTATTTTTATCCCTTGTACTTGGCTCTAAAAATAGAGGAATAAGAAACGATCAGTTTCCATCTCATGTAGCCTTAATTTTTTTGGTCGCTGATCTATTTCTGCATATCGGAGTTCTTCACATGAACATAGATCAAAACCAAGGCCTGAATCAGACCCAGCAGTTTCACCGTCAATATGGCGCCAACGCCTTATTGCCAAGCATTGACTGGGCACAGATCTTTAAATACAGCAAGCTGAATGATGCCCAGTATCAGGCACTGGAAACGCTGTATCAGAGTGCAGTCCCCTTGGCACTGCAAGTCTTTGATGAATTACATTTTGATGTCTTCGAACCTTATGCCTACAAGCCGCAAGGTCTGGGCCTCTTTGAAAAGATTGCTGAACAGGAAGACAAGCTGATTCAGTCTTTAGAAGCTGAAACAGAGGATCTTCCGGCAAAAACCCGTCATCAGATCTGGAGCATGTTGCTGCGTGGTGGCGCAGTACTGGTCTTTAAGGCCTGGCTGGGTAAGGTCAAAAATGAAGAAGATTGCCTGGACACCAGCCAGTTCGATGAGCTGTCTGATCTGTTATTTATCAAAACCTGCCCACATGAACTGGCGCAACGTTTACATGTCGATCCGAATACGCGCGACGAACATGTCTTCCTGATGTATGACAATGAAGTTTATCTAGATCGTTTTAACAGTCTGGAAACTGCAGCACTGTTTGTGGATCTTGGTGTTTATGATGCGACTTTCCTGAGTCTGCGTGATGATCGCGTGGCGGAATATCTGAAGTCGAAAGGTTATGTCACCGAAGAGCAGATTGATGAATTGCAATGTGCCTTAAATCCTTTGTTTTGTGATGATTTCACCCGCAAACAGGATTATATCGCCTAGCTGACTCAGGCCTTTGCACTCATTTTTGCAGATTTCGCCCATAAAAAAAGACCTCCAAGGAGGTCTTTTTCAATTCGGCTATGCAAAACTTACATTTTGCGGTCTTCAATATTCAGTGCATTAATGGCCAATACCGCCTGAGTCCGGTTCTGTACCCCAAGCTTACGGAAGATTGCCGTCACATGCGCTTTAATCGTCGCTTCTGACACATCCAGTTCATAAGCAATCTGTTTGTTTAATAAACCTTCAGCCACCATCATCAATACCCGGAACTGTTGCGGCGTCAAAGACTGGATCCGTTCTGCCAAAGCCGTTTCATCGGCAGCACGCGGATCAAAATTCATATTGGCCGGCAGATTTGGCGGTAACCAGATTTCACCTTCCAGCACTTCACGAATCGCTTCACCGATATGGCTTGGGTGGGCAGATTTAGGAATATAGCCCATCGCACCATGTGCGATCGCACGCTGGATGATGCTGACTTCTTCATGCGCAGACACGACAATAATCGGTAAAGACGGATATTGTGCGCGGACATGCACCAGGGCAGAAAAGCCGGAAGCGCCCGGCAGGTTTAAATCCAGCAGCACAAGATCAGGCTCAGGGCCATTTTCTAGACGTTCATAAAATTCATTGACTGCCGCAGTTTCATGAATCTGGGCTTGTGGCAGGCTATAACGTACAGCTTGAATCAAAGCATGACGAAATAGTGGATGATCATCAACGATTAAAATATTCATAGGCAACGTGAGAGAGATCTTGGCACGGTAGCCCCTATTCTAACCACACAACCCGGTTAAGGATATGCAAGACACTACAATTTTTAAAATAATATGCAGTTTTTCTTCAAAATTGCCCATTTTTGCACTATTGCAATAATTGTTTAATTCTCATCACTTTTTTATATATCACTTATTCCTCACTGAAAAAGCTTATCTTTATTCAATATAAATATAAATATCATTCACTTATATACAAAACCCTCCTTAAGAATCAGGCCTTTGTCGTATATCGCAAAATCAGATAACTTTTCAGCTTTTCGTTATTTTACAGCCCTTCGCTGAATCGGGATTAATAGGGTCATTCCGAGATTAACCCTATTTTCAGGTTCTAAATATGTCTAATTTTAATGCGCAAAAACCCTTAAATATTGTTGCCGTATCTGGCGGTTTAAATCACCCCTCAAAAACCGAAGCCTTGGTTCAGGCCATTCTGGATGAGCTGGGTGAAGCAACACCAATCAATGTGCATTTCATTAAATTTAGCGAAATTGGTTCGCTCTTGGGCGGTGCAATTTACCGCAATCAATTGCCGCAACGCGTTCAGGATGATCTGGCAGCAGTAGAAGCCGCAGATGCGCTGATTGTCGGCACCCCAGTTTACCGCGCTTCATTTACCGGCCTGTTCAAGCATTTCTTTGACTTTGTTGAGCAAACGGCGCTGGTCGATGTTCCTGTCTTATTGGCGGCTTCTGGTGGCAGTGACCGTCATGCGCTGGTGCTTGAACATCAACTGCGTCCCTTATTCAGCTTCTTTCAGGCACAGACTTTACCGATTGGCGTCTATGCCACCGACCGCGATTTCACCCCTGCATATACCATTCATAGCGAATTGCTACGCGACAGGATTACCCTGGCTGTGGCGCGTGCATTGCCGATTCTTGAATGGGCGCCGGCCAAAGGACAACGTGCTGAAGTCATTAAAGAAAAAACCCTTCAGGCGAGTCAAAATCTGGGCATTAACAAGCAGATCGAACAGGAAGAAGTGCTGCCTTCAGCAGCCGTGCCGAGCCTGGATGCCGCAGAATCGCGCTTGCACAGCAAGAAAGCATCAAAGACTCAAGTGGCTTGAACACAGCATTGCAGAGGGTGATGAATATGTCGAATGATAAAAATATCGTATTTGCCTATTGGGTGCCGAATGTCAGTGGTGGCCTGGTGGTCAGTAACATCGAGCAGCGCACCGACTGGAGCTATGACTATAACGTGCGTCTGGCACAAACCGCTGAACAGGCAGGCTTTGACTATGCTCTGACCCAGATCCGTTTTACCGCGGGTTATAATGCAGAAAACCAGCATGAATCGGTCAGCTTCAGTCATGGCATTCTGGCCAAAACAGAACGTTTGAAAGTCATTGCCGCGATTCTACCGGGTCCATGGAAGCCGGCACTGGCCGCCAAACAACTGGCGACGATTGATCATCTGAGCAATGGCCGGATTGCGATCAATGTGGTCAGTGGCTGGTTCCGCGGCGAGTTTGATGCGATTGGGGAAGAGTGGCCGGAACATGACGAGCGTTATGCCCGTTCGGAAGAGTTTATCCGTAGCCTAAAAGGGGTTTGGACCCAGAACAACTTTAATTTTGAAGGTAAATATTATCAATTTAAAGACTATACCCTGAGTCCTAAACCATTGCAGAAGCCTCATATAGAAATCTTTCAGGGCGGCAGTTCCCGGGCAGCACGTGATATGGCATCCCGTGTATCTGACTGGTACTTCACCAATGGCAATACCCCGGAAGAACTGAAAAAACAGATCGATGATATTCGTGAAAAAGCCAAAGCAAATCATCACTCTGTGAAAATTGGTGTGAATGCCTTTGTGATTGCACGGGATAGCGAAGAAGAAGCGCAGGCCGTATTGCAGGAAATTATTAGCAAGGCCAACGTTCAGGCAGTGAAGTCTTTTGGTGAAGCCACCCGTGAAGCCGGCGCAGCAAGTCAGGAAGGTGAAGGCAACTGGGCCCAATCCACCTTTGAAGATCTGGTGCAATACAATGATGGTTTCCGCACTAATCTGATCGGGACACCGCAGCAGATTGCTGAACGGATTATCGAACTGAAGAAAGTCGGTGTCGATCTGATTCTCTCAGGCTTCCTGCATTTTATTGAAGAAATCGAATATTTTGGCCAGAAAGTGCTGCCTTTGGTCCGTGAGCTTGAAGCACAACAGGCAACCCCTGTGCAGCAAGAAGAAGCTGAGCTCGTATAATCATTCCAATAAATCTCAGCAGATTCACTCCCTCCCTCAAGGCTCGGCTTGGGGGGATTTTTTTATGTGATAAAATTGTTGTCTGGCTAGGTTTAAGATCATCAATTCCTTAAAATTCTGCACTAACGACTTTCCAAGAATTTGAACAATGCAACTGATCTGGTTTCGTCAAGACCTCCGCATTCATGATCATGCCGCGCTCTGGCATGCCACCCAGCAAGGCAGCTGTATAGCACTGGTGGTTCTCTCTCCCGAACAATGGAAGCTGCATCAGGATGCCCGGACTAAAATTGATTTTTATCTGCGCCGCCTCGGCATCTTAAAGCAGCAGTTAGCGCAGCTGAATATTCCATTAATCATTTTAAATATTCCCTTATGGCAAGACCTGCCGGCCGAAATGCTAAACCTGTGTCAAAAACTGCGGATTGATACGCTACATGCCAATATTGAGGTGGGCGTGAATGAACTGCAACGTGATGCAAAGGTACAGCAGATGCTGGAACAGCAGCAGATCCGGGTCGAGCTGTATCATGATCGCAGCCTGTTTCCACTGACCAGTATCCGCAATCAGTCCAATCAACCCTATCAGGTCTATAGCGCATTCAAGAAAAAATGCTATGAGCGACTGATTCAGGATATACCGGGCTGCTATCCTGCCATTCAGCCTCAAGATCTGCTTGAATTACCGGATCAGCTGAACAATTTTGATCTGGGAAAATTTGCGGCTGATTATTCTGTTGACCATACTGCCCAGCTCTGGCCTGCGCAGGATCAAGCTGCCATTGAGCTGCTCGATGACTTTATCGGGGAGAAAATGGCTCACTATAAAACCGAGCGTGATTTACCTGCAGTTGATGGTACCAGCCGCCTGTCACCGTATCTGAATATCGGTATTCTCTCAATCCGTCAATGTATGCAGACCCTGTTTAAGGACGGATATTTCCAGATTGATGATATCGGTCAGCAGACCTGGCTGGATGAACTGCTCTGGCGCGAATTTTATCTGCATACCCTGTTTGATTTTCCCCGTGTATCCAGACATCGGCCTTTTAAGGAAAATACCGATAATATCCAGTGGCGCAATGCACCTGAAGATTTGGCCGCCTGGCAGCAAGGACACACCGGGATTCCAATTGTCGATGCTGGTATGCGGCAGATACGGGCTACTGGCTGGATGCATAACCGGGTGCGTATGATTACTGCGATGTTTCTATGTAAAAACCTGCTGATTGACTGGCGTCTGGGAGAAAGCTGGTTCATGCAGCATCTGATTGATGGTGATCTGGCGGCGAACAATGGCGGTTGGCAATGGTGTGCCTCGACGGGTATGGATGCGGTACCCTATTTCCGGGTTTTTAACCCGGTCAGCCAATCACAGAAGTTTGATCCGAATGGAGATTACATCCGTCAATGGGTGCCGGAACTGGCGCATCTGGATGCCAAAAGCATTCACGAACCCTATGCCAAAAATCCGGATCTTGAACTGGATTATCCAAAACCGATTGTGGATTTGAAAGCCTCTCGTGTAAGAGCGATTGAGGCGTTTAAGCATATTTAAAACCAAATTTTTTCATCCCGAATAAAAACAGCCTCCGATAAAGAGGCTGTTTTATTTTTAGATCAGGAATAAAAACTCGGATCAGGCACTTTTCCAGTCAGCACCCATTCCCCCACTTCCTGATATTTATAATCGATCGGGTCATGCAAGGTCTGGGTGCGGACATTGCGCCAGAAACGGTCAAGATTGAGCTTGGCCGTGGTGGCCCGCGCACCCATCACCTGGAAAATATTCTGGGTAATATAGAGAGAGGTATTGGTTGCGGCAATTTTGGCTGTGGCAATGGCAACTGAGACTTCACCGCGCTGCTCAGCTGTTAAATCATTCCCAAGCTCCCAGGCTGCCTGTAAAGTCTGAACCGCTTTATCTGCCAGTAAGCGTACACTTTCCAGTTGTACATAAAACTCGGCAAAATGCTTCTGGATAAAAGGATCATTCACTGCATCGTCTGCCAGTGATTTGGACCAGGCTTTTTGGGTTTGTACGGTCTGCTTGGCGACGTCAAATGCCCCTTCTGCCACGCCCAAAAACAGATGCACAAAAATCAGCTGGGCAATCAAAGGCCGTAGACTGGAATATGGCGTACTCAGTGGACCGGGATTTAACAGCAATTCATCTTCATGAATTTTGACCTGCTCAAAATGGCTGGTACCACTGTCGGTCTGGCGTTGGCCCATATTGTTCCAGTCGCCCAGAAAGCTCACGCCCTCTCGCCAGGTAGGAATCACTCCTATCAGTAATTTTCCTGCTTCGTCATAACCTGAACACAGCAACATATCCGAATCAATCGAACCTGAGCAGAAGCTTTTATCACCATGGAAAATATATTCGTTTTCTGAAACTTTTGTAACTGTGGTGCGATGGTCCAGCGGATTTAGAGTATTACCCCAGAATAGATTATTTTGGGCAGTCTGTTCAAACCACGGGCCATATTGTTCCGATTGGGAAAATAATTGCACGGTCGCAATCAGCAAATGATGAAAGCCATAGACATGCGCCAATGAACTGTCGACTTGGGCAATGGTCTGAATGGTGCTAAAAATGGTCTGCCAGTCGGCACCCTGACCACCATAGTGCTTCGGAATAGACAGGCCAAGCAAGCTACTCTGGCGAATCAGGTCACGTTCGGCTTTGGGATTCCCCCCCTGTTTATCCCGTTCTGCTGCAGTCTGGGCGAAAGTTTCAGCCAGTTGCCGGGCAATCTCTAAGGGCAACTGATCGAGATATGATTGTCGTATATTCATTGTTTTTGGACCTATATTCAGCATGGCTTGAGCTTAGCAGATTGCAGCCTGTCACTATATCCGAAAGCATGCAGAGCTTATTCCCGATATAAAAATACCGGCGGGATGCCGGTATTGGAAAAGCTTAAATTTAAGCGTTATTACGCTGTACCTCTGCGATCAAATGATCCACCACCTGCGGTTCAGCCAGGGTTGAAGTATCTCCGAGACTATCCAGCTCATCGGCTGCAATTTTTCGCAGGATCCGCCGCATGATTTTGCCGGAGCGGGTTTTTGGCAAGGCCGGTGCCCAGTGCAAGGCGTCTGGTGTAGCCACTGGACCAAGAATCTTGCGTACCCAGCTGACCAGTTCTCCACGTAATTGATCTGAACTGGCAACATCAGCCTGCAAAGTCACAAAGGCACAAATGCCCTGACCTTTAATATCATGCGGCATACCCACTACAGCGGCCTCAGCCACCGATTCATGCGCCACCAGTGCACTTTCAATTTCTGCCGTACCTAGACGATGTCCGGACACATTCAGGACATCATCGACACGACCGGTAATCCAGTAATAACCATCTTTATCGCGACGCGCCCCATCTCCGGTAAAATAAGTACCGGGATAGGTAGAGAAATAAGCTTCAATAAAACGCTCCGGGTCTCCCCAAATGGTACGCATCTGACCCGGCCAGGAATCCTTAATCACCAGATTTCCCTCAGCTTCACCCTCCAGTTCCTTGCCATCGGCATCAACAATAGCTGGTTGTACGCCGAAGAAAGGTCGTGTCGCAGAACCCGGTTTTAAATCAGTCGCACCCGGCAAGGGCGTAATCATAAAACCGCCAGTTTCGGTTTGCCACCAGGTATCGATGACGGGACAGCGGCTTTCACCGACCACGGTGTAGTACCAGTTCCAGGCTTCCGGATTAATTGGCTCACCGACCGATCCTAAAATTCTCAGGCTGCTACGGTCACTTTCCCGTACAAAAGCATCGCCCTCACGCATCATGGCGCGGATCGCGGTCGGTGCAGTATAGAGAATGGTCACGTTATGCTTATCAACAATATGTCCAGTACGCGCCCAGCTTGGATATTGCGGCACACCTTCAAACATCACGGTGGTGGTCCCATTCGAGAGTGGCCCATACAGTACATAGGAATGCCCGGTGATCCAGCCCACATCTGCGGTACACCAGAATACATCATCCTGCTTGATATCAAATGCTTCACGGAAGGTGCAATTCACATAGGTCAGATAACCGCCGGTGCTATGCATCACGCCCTTGGGCTTGCCGGTGGAACCTGAGGTATACAGGATAAACAGCGGATCTTCGGCATTCATCGGTTCGGGTGGACAGATGTCATTCACTGACATAATTTCCGTGTGATACCACAGATCACGTCCTTCCTGCATTTCAATTGGGTTACCGGTGCGGTGTACCACCATTACATTTTGAATCGAGTCTGTACCCGCCAGTTTCAGTGCTTCATCGACATTGGCTTTCAGTGGAATGGCCTTACCGCCGCGCATGCCGGAATCCGCAGTAATCACCATTTTCGCCTGACAGTCTTCAATCCGGCTGGCCAAAGAATCTGGCGAGAAACCACCAAATACCACGCAATGCACCGCCCCGATCCGGGCACAGGCCAACATAGCAATCGCAGCTTCAGAAACCATCGGCATATACAGCATGACCCGGTCGCCTTTCTGGATGCCATTTTTCTTCAGCACATTGGCAAAACGGCAGGTTTCATCATGCAGCTCGGCAAAGGAAATAATCTTGTGCCGCGAAGGATGATCCCCTTCCCAGATGATGGCCGGTTTATAAGGATGTTCTTTCAGGTGCCGATCCAGACAGTTGGCACTGACATTGAGCTGACCATCGGCAAACCATTCGATTTTAAAATCGTCTTTGTTAAAGCTGGTATTTTTGACTTGGGTAAAGGGCTTGATCCAGTCCAGACGTTGCGCCTGTTCTGCCCAAAATTTATCTGGCTGTTCTATAGAATATTGATAACGTTCAAAGTACTGGTCTTCGAGCGTACGTGCTGTTTTTTTAAATTCTTCGGGTACTGGATAGATCTCTTGCATAGGTCACTTCCTTGATTTTGTTCTATCTCATCACGAGAGGTTAATGCTGCGTTGTTGATTGTTTTTTATGCATAATGGCAGTATGGCCTGCTTATTTCAAATCCGGCAATCATGCTTTCGTCGTAGATTATTTATACAAATTCAATCAAAATAAACCACAACTTACAGTACAGAATCTTCTGCGCAAATGTGTATGATCTGTAGCACAGCCCTTAAAAATAAAATTGACCGCTTGTGGTTATTTCATCTGATTTAGCAGGATACGCTTTATGAAATCGCCTGAATCTCCCTACTTTAGCCCGCCTGCGCTGCCTGCATCGGATCATCCCCTTTCGATGAAAGGCCGCTTCGGACGCTTGAGCTTTATTGCCTGGTCGGCATTTCTGTATTTCATTTTTTTATTTGGCAGTATCGCACTGGGTCTCAGCATTGATATTGTGAATATTTCTACCCACTCCATGGATCCCAACTGGCTGATTTCACTGCAAGGTTTGGCCAGTATTGTTGTACTGGCCATGGTTCTGGTCTATGTGTATTTCGCTTTAGTGGTGACCGTTCGCCGTTTGCATGATATGAACCGCAGTGGCTGGTGGGCGCTATTATTTTTGCTGCCGCTAGTAAACATTTTTGTATGGCTTTATATCGTTTTTGGTTCGGGCGATCGAGGCACTAATCAGTATGGTCCGGCACGGATGACCTTGCTCTGGGAAAAAATTCTGGCCTGGCTGATGATTATCCTGACCCTGCTTAGCTTGTTGGGATCTATCGCTTTATTCAGTTATATGAGCGGTGAAGAACAAACCCCTACCCCCACGGAAATGATGCAAAAAACCACCAAATACTTTTAACAACAGCGCCGTTATTTTTAAAATTATCTACTGGTGACTTCGAGTCCTTATTAATTTTTTGCTGAACATCAGGCAAAATAGGCGAAATTTGAATTGTGGAATTTTTGTGGCAGAGCAAAACAATACCTTAAGCCAGGTAACTGAGGGCACCACGGAGTTGTTACATCAGGCAACTGAGAAAACGACCCAGACCGTGATTGAACATACCGCCAAGTATAATGATGCCTACAGCACCATTGACAAGATCATGGAAGGTTTCTGGGAACGTGTGCCTTATTTCTGTATCGCACTGATCGTAATTACGATTTTCTGGTTACTCTCCAAAGTCTTCAAGTTTTTCGTACGTAAAACTTTGGAAAACCGCTCTTATACCCGTCAGAATCTGGTGTTGGTACTCAACCGTGTCGGCAGTACCTTTATTATTTTCTTTGGTATTCTGATTGGACTGGTGATTGCTGTTCCTGGCTTTACCCCAGGTCAGCTGATGAGTGCCCTCGGGATTGGTTCGGTCGCGATCGGTTTTGCCTTCAAGGATATTTTCCAGAACCTGCTCTCTGGCGTGTTGATTCTGCTCAGTGAACCGTTCAAGATTGGCGATGACATTATCGTGAATGGCATGGAAGGTACCGTTGAAGATATCCAGATTCGTGCGACCTTTTTACGCTCACCAGATGGCCGCCGTATCGTGATTCCAAATGCCACGGTCTACACCAGTGCGGTCACAGTCAATACCGCCTATACCCGTCGCCGCTGCGAATTCGTGGTGGGCATCGGCTATGAAGATGACATCCAGAAAGCCAAGGACCTGATCACCGCTATTTTAGATAAAGATCCAACCATCCTGAGCCAGCCAGGCTTTAGTGTCAACGTAACGGCGCTGGCTGACTTTTCTATTACCCTAAAAGCTTTCTGGTGGGTCGATACCACTGAAACCGGCACCGGAACTTCAATCAGTGCGGTGCAGGAACGGGTGATTCAGGCTTTTGCTGAGCATAATATTTCGATTCCTTATCCGGTACAGGAAGTCAAAGTCTATCGTGGCGAAGACAATGAAGAAGCTTCAGCACGTGCTAAACAGTCGACCTAAAACATAAGGAATCACAGTTTCTGTACGAATAATACGGTTGCCCAGACTCACAGCCTGGCAGCCGTTTTTGATGAGTAAATCAACTTCATATGGAATAAATCCACCCTCCGGACCAATAACAATCGTACAGGGATGCTCAATCGCAAAAGGCATCGCTTGCTCTGCATAAGGATGTGCCACATAAGCCGGACCATCCGCACTAATCAAACCCGGCAAGATATCTTCAACAAAGGGTTTAAAGCGTTTATACAGCTCGATTTTCGGAGCAACCGTATCGCCTGCCTGTTCCAGTCCCAGCTCGATATAATGATTTAACTGCTGTAAAAATGGAGTTTGCCAATAGCTTTTATCGACACGATAGCTATGCAGTAAAATGATTTTTTCAACGCCCAAAGTGACACTATCCATAATCAGACGGCGCAGCACTTTCGGACGTGGCAAGGCGACGATTAAAGTCACTGGCAATTTTTCTGGAACCGCTTCTTCTTGCAGTGGTTTCAAGCGCGCTGCTTTTTCAGAGATTTCGACAATTTCCGTCAGGTAACGCTGACCTTCCCGAATTCCGACTTTTAAAGTATCTCCCACTTGAATTTGTAGATGCTGCTGCAGATGTTCCAGTTGCCTAGTTGAGCTAATCGACCAGAATTCAGCTTCGGTTTGACGTGGATCAAGCAGGACGATATTCATAATGATCAAGTTCAAAAAAATAAGAAGTGAAGAGTTAAAAGATGAAAAAAATAAGGTTTCTGACCAGACTATAATTACAATCAGCTATCACGATTGGTGGCAGGGATGCCGCCCGTATCACTGAGGGATAAGGACATCCCTTCAGTGATACAAAAGATTTTTGCTACTTTTCATCTCTGAAAAGTAGGTATCCCCTACGAATGAATATTTCGATCAAACATGATAAATGAGGGAATGACCAAAAATTATAAATACTGATCAATCACCTGAATATGCTTGGCAAGCGATCCCGTATTTAACTGCATAATTTGCTGCGCTGCCGCATTCAAGATTTCCGCCTTAACCTGATCTTGCAAAAGTTCCAGTAATACCTCTGCAGCCTGCTGGGCATCCTGCACCACTGCGACTGCGTCTGCCTGAACGAACTCATCCACGATAGTCTGAAAATTAAAATAGTTTTTGCCTAAAACAGTCGGCACATTCAGCGCAATCGGCTCCAAAATATTATGTCCACCACCTGGTTCATTTAAAGAACCACCCACATAACATGCCTGACTCAAAGCATACCAAAGCCACATTTCACCCATCGAATCGGCCAAATAAACCTGGGTATCTGCTTTAATATGTTGACCTAGACTTCGACGCTGGATTTTCAATCCCAAAGACTGTGCAGCTTGGAACACCTCATCAAAACGTTCCGGATGGCGCGGTACCACAATACAGACCAAATATGGATCAGCTTCTAAAGCAGCTTTTAAAACACTCAGAATTTCTTTTTCTTCAGGAGCATGAGTACTAGCTAACGTGACGATCTTTCGCCCCCCTAACTGCCACTCCTGTTTCAATTGATCTGCCTGATGAATAAAGCGCTCGGGCGCAGTAATATCAAATTTGATATTGCCCAAAACTTGGGTTTTTTCAGCTGCGATTCCCAACTGGATATAACGTTGCTGGGTGGCTGTATCCTGTGCCAAAAGACCAGTTAAATTATTGAGCATGCCACGGGACAAACCTTTAACCTTGGCATAGCCTTTGGCGGATTTTTCGGACAGACGCGCATTCAACAATACACTTGGCACATTAAACTGGGGTGCCTGATCCAGCAGATTCGGCCAAAGTTCAGTTTCCATCAGCAATAAAAGTTTCGGCTGATATTTTTGATAAAATTCACGAATTAAAGTTTTCTGGTCAGCAGGCAAATACACGGCTTGAAACAAATCGAGATAAGGCGCTTTTAAAAAAAGTGATTTAGCGCGTGCCTGACCGGTTTTGGTGGTATTGGTGACCAGCACCGGATGGCCAAGTTTTAAATAATGTTCAATTAACGGTTGGGCAGCATTGGTTTCACCCACCGACACCACATGAAACCAGATGGCATGCAGGTTTTTGGGTGGCTGAAACGGGCCGAAACGTTCTGTCAGTTCTTGTTGTAATTGTTCAGGATCGGTCGCACGTTTACGGATACGCGATTGATATAAGGGTTTAACCAGCGCCAAGGCTGCGTTATACCAAAATGGAGTGGCCACATTGCGCCCCTGTCCAAAGATTCAATGGGCAGAATATAGCAGAGCCACATCAACATGTTAATCAATGTGGCTCATTTTTAGATTACTCTACTGTAGTTAAAGCTTCTGCTTCAGCCAATGTCGGATAATCAATATAGCCTTCCGCGACATTGGTTCCGATCATATTTTCCAGCTTCAGTTCATTCAGCGGCGCATCTTCGAGCAGACGTTCGTATAGATCCGGATTGGCAATATAAGCCTTACCAAAAGCCACCGCATCAGCCTTGCCTGATGCCAACAGCTCAATCGCATCTTTACGACTTAGTTGCATATTGGCAATATAAGGCACTCCACCTGAACGCTCTTTCATATATTCAGAAATACTGTCTTCTGCCAGATATTCACGGGTAAAGAAGAAGGCAATCTTGCGCTTACCCAGCTGCTCCATGGCATAGCCAAATGTTTCACGTGGATCATTGTCGCCCATGTCATGGTCATCACAACGCGGCGCAAAATGCACCCCTACACGATCTGCGCCCCATACTTCAATCAGTGCATCAGTTGCTTCTAGCAGGAAACGTGTACGATTTTCCACTGAACCGCCGTATTCATCTTCACGCTGATTGGTTTTGCTTTGCAAGAACTGGTCAATCAGATAACCATTGGCAGCATGTAATTCAACACCATCAAAACCGGCTTCTTTAGCACGAATCGCGGCTTGCTTATATTGCTCGGTAATGGCATGAATTTCAGAAACTTCCAAAGGACGTGGCGTAACGTATGGACGTTTTGGACGTAACAAGCTGACATGACCCGCCTGTTGTACTGCACTTGCAGAGACTGGTGTTTCACCATTTAACAGATCCGGATGCGATACACGACCAACATGCCAAAGCTGGGCAACAATCAGACCGCCCTTCTCATGAACCGCTTGAGTAACCTTTTTCCAGCCTTCGACCTGAGCATCGGTAAACAATCCTGGAGTATTTAAATAGCCATTGGCTTCTTCAGAAATCACTGTGGCTTCAGAAATAATCAGGCCAGCACTTGCACGTTGCGCATAGTATTCAACCATCATTGGGGTTGGAACGCGATCAGCAGTTGCGCGGTTACGGGTCAGCGGCGCCATGATGACACGGTTTTTAAGCTCTAACGCACCGAGCGTTAAAGGAGAATTTAATTCAGCCATCGTTACTCCCACCTGTTAAAGGTGTTGTTGTAGGTGTTCGATAAATTGTTGAATCAAAGTTTCATTGCGGGAGAAATATGACCACTGTCCATGCTTGGTCGCAGTGATCAGGCCAGTCTGCTGTAACACCGACAGGTGATTGGACATGGTGGACTGGGAAACCTGGCCCAAACGTTCAATTTGACCTGCACAGACCCCACGTTGAAAGCCACCACACTCTTCCGCAGACAGATATTGCTCCGGAGATTTTAACCACTCCAGAATTTGTCGACGGGTCGGATTGGCTAAGGCTTTAAAAATTAGATCAAGGTCCATAGGCACATCACAATCAGTGGCGCAACGAAACTTTATTCAGCATCTGCGACCATTATATCGTATTTTTACGATTTATATATCGAATAATTTAGATATAAGAGTCACAATCTGTACAAGCTTGGTTACGCCAGCTATTTAAACAACTTCTTACAAGCCCTGTTTCAAGCTTGCTTCGATAAATTTGTCCAGATCACCGTCCAGAACTGCGCCAGTATTGGAATTTTCCACACCTGTACGCAAATCCTTAATACGTGAATCATCCAGGACATAAGAACGGATCTGGCTACCCCAGCCGATATCAGACTTGGAATCTTCCAGTGCTTGTGCCGCTTCGTTACGTTTGCTCATCTCGAGCTCATAAAGTTTGGCACGTAACTGCTTCCAGGCGTGGTCACGGTTGGCATGTTGTGAACGCTGGTTCTGACAGGCCACCACAATTCCGGTCGGTGCATGGGTTAAACGCACGGCAGAATCTGTTTTGTTAATATGCTGACCACCCGCCCCTGATGCACGATAAGTATCGGTACGAACATCGGACGGATTGATTTCAATTTCGATATTGTCATCAACTTCCGGTGACACAAACACGGCAGAGAACGAGGTATGACGACGGTTGCCCGAGTCAAAGGGCGACTTACGCACTAAACGGTGTACACCAGATTCGGTACGTAACCAGCCGTAGGCGTACTCACCTTCCACACGAATCGTCGCAGATTTAATCCCGGCAACATCGCCATCAGATTCTTCCATCACTTCTGCTTTAAAGCCATGACGTTCAATCCAGCGTAGATACATACGTAGCAACATAGACGCCCAGTCCTGTGCTTCTGTACCGCCTGAACCAGCTTGAATTTCCAGATAGCAAGGATTTGGATCCATCGGATTATTGAACATACGGCGGAATTCAAGCTTGGCCAGTTCTTCTTCAGCCGTGCTCAGTTCAGCCTGTACATCTTCTAGCAAGCTTTCATCATCCGCTTCAACCGCCAGATCAAGCAAAGCCTGTGCATCTTCAAGCTGGGTACTTAAGCGATCCAGCACATTTAATACATTTTCAAGCTCGCCTTTCTCTTTGGCCATCGCTTGGGCACGACTCTGGTCATTCCAGATGGTTGGATCTTCTAATTCACGCAGGACTTCTTCTAAACGCTCTTTTTTCAGATCGTAGTCAAAGATACCCCCGTAGTGTTTGACCACGTTCGTTTAAGTCTTTTAATTGGTTTAGATACGGATTAATTTCCACGTGAATTACTCTCAATCAAAATTAGGCACAAAATTCTTAGCCCGATATTATAGCACAGTCTATTTCCGCTATTTTAACGATCCATTCAGTCTAAGGCTCGAATGTCTTGAGCATTTAGACCTGTATTTCCCTGATCCAATTTTCAACATCTCATAGACTCTTTTGCGTCTTTTTATCCGAAATTTTTATCGGCTTTTTAGCCCCGTTTTATGACCGAAATATAATTTTGCAATTGATTTTATAATTTAGGATTTCTTATTGGTCTGTATAAAAAATCAGCGAATTCAATAGATTCCACAATATCTACACACTTTTAATAAAACACTACATTATAAATTTAATTTTATTATTCAGTCACTTGTTCAGCAAAAATTACACAAGATTACGCTATTCACATTACTGTAACTTTCCTTTGATTGACGATCTTTGGAATTGCTCTAGACTGAAAGTTGTAACAAAAAGTGTAATGTTTTTTAACTCACGATTTGAGGGGTAATAACCATGAAAAAATTAGCGATTGCTTCGGCACTACTTTCAGCAATAGCAATGACTGGTACAGCAGCACATGCTTACCAAGCAGAAATTGGTGCATCAGCAGGAGTGGTTGATCCTGACAACGGTGGAACTAGCGGTTCTTTCGGCGTTGATGGTACATATTACTTCAATCCAGTTCAAACACGTAATGCACCATTAGCAGAAGCAGCATTCCTTGATCGTGCTAGCAACGTGAGTGCGCAATATCAATATAATGAAATTGGTGATTCTGAAGCGCATCGTTATGGCGTAGGTGCAGAGTACTTCGTACCGAATTCTGACTTCTACTTAAGCGGTAACGTCAATGGCCATGATCTGCAAGACAATGATGATCTAGAAAATGATTTAACCACCTATGCAGCTGAAGTCGGTTATCTGCCAGCGCCAGGTCTATTGATTGCGGCTGGTGTGAAAGGTTGGGATAACGACAATGATGATGGCGTAGATCCAACACTTCGTGCTAAATATGTGACGACATTAAGCAATGGTAAAGATATCAACCTGGAAGCAGGTGCAGCGTTTGGTGATCTAGATGAATACAATCTGGCAGCAGATTATTTCATCGACAAAACCTTGAGTGTCGGTGCTGATTATCACAATAATGATATTACCGACAAGAGCGAATTTGGTATCAATGCACGTAAGTTCATTAACCAGCAAGTGAGCTTAGAAGGCCGTGTCGGCTTTGGCGAACAGTTTAACAATGACTACAATACCTTTGGTGTAGCAGCGAAGTACCGCTTCTAATCTAAAACCAAAAGTTAGTCATGCATAGAAACCCATCCTCGGATGGGTTTTTTTATTGCACTCTTAACAAGCATTTAGGTATTTTTGCACATTGACGGGGCGAATATAAACTGTACAATTTGTTACAACTGTTCATCAAACAGTCATATTTTTATAACAAAGAGAGAAATCTAAATGCTTAAGAAACTTGCTCTTGCTACAGCGCTTCTTGCTGGCCTGGGAACTGCACATGCTTACCAAGCTGAACTTAATGTCGGGTATGAAAATACAGATATTGATAATGTTGGGGATCTAGATACATTTTTCATCAATGGAAAATATTACTTAAACACTGTTCAAGTTAAGAACTCTCCACTTGCAGAAGCGGCTTTCCTAAATAAAGCAAGCAATATTGGCTTAGGTTATGCAAATGCAAGCGGTGATGGCGATGAGGATATTGATGTATTTGGTGTAAGTGGCGAGTTTTATATTCCAAATACTCAATTTTATGTAAGCGGCACTATTAACCAGGTTGACTTTGCTGGTGAAGACAATACTGGCTATGCTTTTGAAGTTGGTTACTTACCAGTTAATGGCCTACTATTAGCAGCTGGTGCAGCTAATGAAAGCGTTGATCCAGTTCAGGTAGCAAATTATGGTTTTGTCCCTAACCTCTTAAATGCTGTTACTGTAGGTGATGATACTGCACTATCTTTACGTGCAAAATATGTGACTCAGATTGGTAATCATTTTGCCAATTTTGAAGGTTTAACTTATTTCGGTGATGAAACAACTTATCGTTTAGGCGCTGATCTTTATATCGATCCAACTTTAAGTGTGGGTGTATCAATCGCGGATTCTACAGAAGATGATTCAGATACAGTATTTGGTTTACGCGCACAAAAATTCTTTACACCTGCAATTGCAGCTGGCGTGAACTATACAACTACTGACGGTGCTGACTCTTTCGGTATTAACGGTACTTTCCGCTTCTAATCTCTCCGATTAAAAGCAAAAAAACCGCTCACTCGAGCGGTTTTTTATGGCCTATTGTTCTAAATGGATAATCCGCATTTGCAAGCTGATATTGCCATTAAATACATTTTTATCCAGCTCATAGACCAATCGTGTATCTTTCATCGGGTCAAAGTCATATTTATCCGCTGCATTGAAAGCGATCGCATCCACGACCTGCCCATTCTCCAACGCCACACGTAACTTAAGATGCACATCTTTAAGCCAGCGATAGTCCATGATTTTGAACACACCATCAAAAATCGGTTGGGGGAATTTTTGCCCCCATGGACTTAAATTCTGTAATAAATCGACTGTTTCAATGTGAAAAGCAGAAGCTGGCAGCTCTCCATCCGTCCATAAAGTCGCAGTGAATAAATCCTCATCCATCGCACCAATCAGTACTTCAAAGACCTGCTTAAACTCGGCGAAATTTTCTTTTTTCAGGGTTAAACCGGCTGCTGCTGCATGGCCACCAAAATGACTGACTAAATGAGGATATTGCTCTGCCACCTGTTCAATCGCATCACGAATATGAATACCTTCAATCGAACGCGCTGAACCTTTGATATGAATCCCATCCTGATCCGCGGCAAAAACAATACTCGGACGATGGAACTGCTCTTTTAAACGCCCTGCTACAATCCCGATCACTCCCTGATGCCAATGCTGTTCAAACATGATCAACGCAGCAGGTAGTTCAGTGGCATCCCACTGGATTTTATCCAGCTCAAGCAAGGCTTCCTGCTTGATTTTACCTTCCACCTGACGGCGTTCGACATTGAGCTGATTCAGCTGTTCAGCCAGTGGATAAGCAGTTGTCAGATCAGGAGCCAGCAAACATTCGATGCCGATGTCCATGGTTTCCATCCGTCCAGCCGCATTAATTCGCGGGCCCAGAACAAAACCGAGATCTTGGGCTTTTAGACCGGCAGGATCACGTTTGGCAATATCAAGTAGCGCACTGATTCCTGCACGGCACTGCCCTTGCTGGACCCGTTTCAGACCTGCATCGACCAGAATCCGGTTGTTGTAGTCCAGACTCGCGACATCGGCATAGGTGCCGAGCGCCACCAGATCAAGATAATTGGTAATTACCGTAGAGGATTTTCCAAGTTTCTTTCGATGGGTAGACAGATTGGCCAATACATAAAAAGCCACCCCGACCCCGGCCAGCGCTTTGCTTGGAAAGTCGCAACCCAGCTGATTAGGATTGACCACCGCTTCGGCTTGTGGTGTCGGCTTGGTCGTCAGATGATGATCTGTAATGATCACCTGCATGCCGTGATCTTGGGCCTGTTTGACTCCGTCATGACTGGAAATGCCATTATCCACGGTAATCAGTAAATCAGGTGTGAAACTGACAAAGGCCAGATCTGCAATTGCGGGCGTCAATCCATAACCATATTTAAAACGGTCCGGTACCAGATATTCGACATTGGCACCCATATCGCGCAATGCCAGCACCATGAGTGCGGTACTGGTCGCGCCATCGGCATCATAATCGCCAACAATCACGATTTTCTGGCCACGATCAATTGCCTGATCCATCAATTGAATTGCTTCGGGCAATCCTTTCATGGTGGGTGCCAGCAAATGCTTCAGCTTGAGCTCAAGCTCCTGCTCGGACTCCACCCCGCGACGGGCAAGAATCTCGGCTACAAATGCAGGAACACCCGCTAAGTTTTCAGAACGGGTTAGCAATGGCCGTTGTTTGATTTCCAGTTTTTGCATGGTTATGGCATTAAGCGCTCTAAAGTCCAGCCATCATCGCTTTTACGATAACTCAGACGGTCATGTAAACGGTTCGGACGACCCTGCCAGAATTCATAATAATCAGGTTCGAGACGATAACCGCCCCAGAATATTGGCTTGTCCAACTCTTGCTGATTCGCGACCTGGGTATGCAAATCCCAAAAACGTTGCTGCAATTCTTCACGACTGGCCACAACGCCACTTTGCGGGGTACTGATATGCGCGGCAATTTGGCTTTCCCGTGGACGTTTATGATAATAATCGGTCGATTCTTCTTCTGATATTTTCTTTACACGACCCGAAATACGAATCTGACGTTCCTGATCCTGCCAGTAGAACAACAGTTCGGCATAAGGATTTTCAGCCAGATCTAAACCTTTTTGACTATCATAGTTGGTATAAAAGTCATATCCCGCTTCAGTCGCTCCACGTAGCAATACCGTACGCACATGCGGACGGCCTTGTGCATTGGCTGTTGCCAATGACATGGCATAGGGCTCGTGCAATTTTGCTTCCAGTGCATGGTTAAACCATTGCAAGAACTGCATATGCGGATTCGGATTGACTTGCTGTTCCTGTAACTCGCCTTTTTCATAATTCAGGCGTAGTTCACTCAGATCCTTGATCAGATCACTCATTATCTATGTTCCCGTTAAGCTGCATTGGCACGCACAGCATCTGCCAGGCTGTTTGCAAGTGTGGTGACTTCAGCCAGATCATCGCCTTCGACCATCACACGAATGACAGGTTCTGTGCCAGATTTACGAATCAATAAACGGCCACGACCTTTAAGCTGCTGTTCGGCTTTTTCAAATTCAGCTGCCAGTGCAGGCACTGAATAAGGATCAAACATGGCATTTAAACGTACATTGACCAAGACATTGGGCAACAGTTTAAAGTCAGCCACAAGTTCATGCAGGGCTTTTTTCTGCTCAACCATCACGGTTAAAACTTGCAGGGCTGCAATAATGGCGTCGCCTGTGGTGCTCTTGTCTAAAGTCAGAATATGACCAGAAGGCTCACCGCCAATTACCCAGCCATTTTCTTCCAGACCTTGCAATACATAACGGTCGCCGACTTTGGCACGTAATAACGGCACTTGTGCTTTTTCCAGCGCCAGTTCCAGCGCCATATTGCTCATTAAGGTACCGACGATACCTGCCGGTTTTTTCGAGCTTTGAGTCGCAAGAATATAAAGAATATGGTCGCCATCAATCAGATTACCGGCTTTATCTACGAGAACCACACGGTCAGCATCCCCATCAAAGGCAATACCCAAATCCGCTTGATGTTGAATCACGGCTTGTTGCAAGCTTTCCGGATGGGTTGAACCACAGCCCTCATTAATATTCAAACCGCTTGGCTCATTGTGAATGGCAATCACACGTGCGCCCAGTTCACGGAACACCGCAGGTCCCACGTTATAGGCTGCACCATTGGCACAATCCACCACAATGGTAAGTTCATTCAGATCCAGATGATACGGGAACGTCGATTTACAGAATTCAATATAGCGACCATTAGCATCTTTAACCCGGATACTTTTACCCAGATTCGCCGTGTCTTCAATCACAAAATCTTTTTCAAGCTCCTGATTAATTTCGTCTTGTAAAGAATCTGGCAGTTTTTTGCCTTCTGCAGAGAAGAACTTAATGCCGTTATCAAAATACGGGTTATGCGAAGCGGAAATGACAATACCCAAGCTGGCATGCAAGGCACGGGTCAAGTGAGCAATCGCCGGTGTCGGTAGTGGACCTAAAAGATGAACATAAACGCCGGCGGCATTTAAACCTGCCTGCAAGGCAGCTTCCAGGATATAGCCCGACAAACGGGTATCTTTACCCAGAACCACCAATGGTTTGGATTTTTTACTATGACGTTTTAAAACTTTACCAGCTGCAAATCCCAGTTTCAGGGCAAACTCAGGGGTAATCGGCAATTCGCCAAACTTTCCACGAATACCATCCGTACCAAAATAACTCATCTTTATCTCACTTCTTAGCGGATGATTGATATCACCCATTTTTTTCCTTGAGTCACACTTTACACCAAAATAAAAAAGCCGTCATTTGCATGACGGCTTTTTAAAATTTTAAATCACGGGAGATTAACCCACGCGATAGTTTGGTGCTTCTTTGGTAATGGTCACATCATGTACATGTGACTCCGACATACCGGCAGAAGTGATTTTCACAAACTTAGCATTTTGACGCAGGTCTTCAATTGTCGCAGAACCGGTATAACCCATCGAAGAACGTAGGCCTCCCATCATCTGATGTACGATATTACCCATTGGGCCTTTGTACGGTACGCGACCTTCAATACCTTCTGGAACTAGCTTCTCGGCACCAGCCTTGGAGTCCTGGAAGTAACGGTCAGCAGAACCTGTCGCACCTGCCATGGCACCCAATGAACCCATACCACGATAAGCCTTGTAGTAGCGGCCCTGGAAGAATTCAACTTCGCCTGGTGCTTCTTCAGTACCGGCCATCAATGAACCAACCATAATCGTGCTCGCGCCCGCACCAATCGCTTTAGCCATATCGCCAGAGAAACGGATACCGCCATCCGCGATCAAAGGAATCTGATCTTTCAGCGCATTGGCAACAGAATCAATTGCAGAGATTTGTGGCATACCAATACCCGCCACAATACGCGTGGTACAGATTGAACCAGGACCAATACCAACTTTAACGGCATCAGCACCTGCATCAAGCAACGCCAGCGCAGCATCACCTGTTGCGATGTTACCGCCAATCACCTGAACTTGTGGATAGTTGGCCTTAACCCAACGTACACGCTCAATCACACCCGCAGAATGACCATGTGCAGTATCGACTACAATCACGTCCACACCTGCATCAACCAGGGCTTCTACGCGGCTTGGCGTTTCTGCACCAGTACCGACAGCAGCACCAACACGCAGACGACCCAGGTCATCTTTACAGCTATTTGGATACAATTCAGCTTTACGGAAATCGGTTACCGTAATTAAGCCTTTCAGCTCTTGCTGATCGTTGACCACCAATACTTTTTCAATACGGTGCTGTTGCAATAAAGCTTGGATATTTTCTTTCGATTCGCCTTCACGAACTGTCACCAGACGATCCTGACCAGTCATGATATTGCTGACTGGCTGCTCAAGATTGGTTTCAAAGCGTGTATCACGACCTGTCACGATACCCACCACTTTGCCGTCTTTCACAACAGGCACACCACTGATATTATTGGCTTGAGTCAGCGCAATCAATTCACGTACTGTGGTCTCAGGAGTCACTGTAATCGGGTCTTTAACCATACCCGCTTCGAATTTTTTCACACGGCGCACTTCTGCAGCCTGAACAGCGATATCCATGTTCTTGTGCAAAATACCGATACCACCATTTTGCGCCATTGCAATTGCCATACGGGACTCAGTCACCGTATCCATTGCTGCAGACACAAGAGGAATATTCAGGTTAATGCCACGAGTTAAACGTGTCTTTAGGGAGACATCTTTTGGAAGAACAGTAGAATAGGCAGGGAGTAATAGGACATCATCGAAGGTTAACGCGTCTTGAACGATGGTCAACATAACAGTCTCACTGGTAATTTCCGTGCACTATTATAAACAAATATCGGCTTAAATTTCATTGCAATTGCAAAATTATTTTTTTATTCAAGCTTTGTACACGCAGATCTATGTGGGTGCTAAAACAGTATCAATAATACCTCTGATAATGAAGTTCCCTATTTTAAAATATACCCCGATCATTTTAAGGGAGTGAAAAGCAGAGCCTAAGCTCTGCTTTGGGTAGATTTAGCTGACATATTCAAAACTGTCATCATTGTCGGCTTCATCAGTTTCAATCTGAACAAAGGGCAGCATATTGTGTGCCACACGTGCCTTATTGCATTGTTCATCGGCAATCTGCACTTCTTTGCAGGATGAACTGCGCAGCTCATACATACCGCAGCTGACCTGCTGGCCGATGGTGCCATCGAGTGCAATACAGCGTGGATTTTTTTGATTGGTTCCCGCCATACATGAATAGACTGCTGTCACAGGTTCGGTATAGTGCTCAGGCATATGAATACCTTCAGCCCAATAAAACGAAACCCTGAAATAGGCGCAGCACGCCCCGCAGCTTAAACACGCATCCGGTTTTGGAACTTGAGACAACATTTCTTATAAGTTCTCATTATCAAAAAAAGTTTTTTGGAGAAGAAATATAAAAAATGTTGTTTTTCCACACAAGAAAAAAATTATTTTTTGTGTGAACTATTCAGGACAGGTAAAAACCGTTTCATCCATCAGGTCAGTGCCGCATTCCAGCGTTTCAATCCAGTCCAGAAACTGGGTAATCTGCTCTTTGCCGATAAATGGTGTGCCATGCTGCGGCACAATCATCTCGATTTCCATGCTGCGTACCATTTTCACCCAGAGACGAATCACCTTGTTATTGCACATATAGCGTTGATGGAAGCTTTTCATTTTTGGGATATGCGCGGCAAAGTTTTCCAGTGGCTTGGCGGCATCTTCAACCATGGACGCACCCATATCACCTGAAAATAAAATTTTGGCAATCGGATCATAAAACTGGAAATTCCCTACCGAATGCAGAAAATGCGCCGGTACCGCCACAATATGAGATTGGCCCAGTGGAATGATTTGACCATGATCCGGAAGCTCCACCAGACGGTCCAGCCAGTTGCCTTTCATCCGGTCGCTCATAAAGGCCGAGTTTAAGTGCGGCAAGAAACGCGCCCACAGCTTGGATGCCACCACTTTGGCATCGGTATATACCAGCCAGCGCGGCATGGAAGTGATAATGTCCGGGTCTTGATGTGAAGCCATGACATAGTCCAGATGGGTCAAGCGGGTGTATTTATTCAGTTCCATGGTCAGCGGCACATAGGTTAAATCACCACCCGGATCGAGTACCGCTGCGCGCTCATGATCAATAATCAAAAACTGGTTTGCCTGAACGCCTTCACCTTTGACCAGACTGGTAAAACTGATGCATTTATGTGTCCCATTATCAAACAGGACTTGCGATGTGGTGCGCTCAAAAACCATGTAAATTCCCCAATTTATAATAAAAATAACGTTTTTATACCCGTATAAAATATAAGGAATTTATCAAACTTACAATCAATAAAACTAGCCATATCACACTATTTATCAAGGTTTTGAGAGAATTTTAACCATAAAAAATCCTGAGTTTTTAGCTCAGGATTCATGTAATTTATTATTTTATAATTTAAAAGAAATAATGTTGGGCCAGGGTCGCGACACCAATCACCAGGAAAATCACCGCACCAATTTTATGAATCAGGCTGATCGGCAATCTGTTCGCCAGCTTATCTCCCAAAAACACTGCAGGTGCATTGGCCAGCATCATGCCCAAAGTGGTCCCCAGCATGACCCAGAATACGCTGTCGAAACGTGCTGCCAGTGCAACTGTGGCAATTTGAGTTTTATCACCGATTTCTGCCAGAAAGAATAAAATAAAGGTTGCGCCAAAGACCCCGAATTTTTGCCATTTATTGATACTGGCATTTTCATCCCCGAGTTCATCCGGAATCAGCATCCAGACGGCCATTGCGATAAAGCCAATCGAGACGATCCACAGTAGCACCTCCGGCCCAATCACCGTGGTCACCCATTGTCCCAATACCGCAGAAAGGCCGTGGTTAATCAGCGTCGCCAATAAAATAGCAAATAAAATAGGAACAGGTTTGCGAAAACGTGCAGCAAGCAGCAAAGCAAGCAGTTGGGTTTTATCACCCATTTCAGCCAGCGCTACAATTGCAGTCGACAGTAGGAATTCATACATGAGGTTTTTCTCTGGCTAGCATCCAATACCAATGACTCACCGCTCCTGCTAGCCAAAATCTGCAGAGTGGTAAATCAAAGGTCTTGCCAACAAAAGAAAGCTTGGAAAAGCTGACTTGGTTCTTTGCTATGATGACCATGCTCGGTTGAGCAAATATGTTGACCATCACCCTTCTGCTTTGCGCAAAAGGCGGCTACTCCCCAATGAAGTGCGCCAAGTATAGAATCAAATAGATTATTTTTCAATGCAGCAGCAAAAAACCCTGCCGAAGCAGGGTTTTTCTCTTTACACCCTCTTTGTCTTTCTCCCAGAGAGAGAATAAAGGGCATATACATGATTTTTTAGATCAATAAAGTACGGATATCTTTGAGCAGCTTGGTCAGCTTGTTGGTGAAACGAGCAGCATCTGCACCATTGATCACACGGTGATCGTAGGACAATGAAAGCGGCAGCATCAAGCGTGGATCAAAGCCTTCACCATTCCAAACCGGTTGCATGGTTGCAGGAGAAATCCCCAGAATTGCCACTTGCGGCCAGTTCACCAATGGCGTAAATGCTGTACCACCAATTGAACCTAGGCTAGTGATAGTGAAGTTCGCACCTTGCAGATCTTTCGGCGACAATTTCTTGTCACGCGCTTTTTGACCCAAGATTCCTAGCTCAGTGGCAATCTGTTTAATTGACTTCTGATCTGGGTGACGCAGCACAGGCACGGTCAAACCATCTGGCGTTGCGACCGCGATACCCATATGGATCTCGTTACGTAGCAATACTGACTTACCATCATCGGCCAAGTGACCAGCAAACTCACGCTCTTCTTTTAACAAGTGCGCAACTGCTTTGATGATGAACGCCATAATGGTCAGGCTCAGGCCTTCTTTCTTGAAGTTGCCTTTCAGTTCATTACGCCATGCTTCCAGTTCCGTAATATCTGCTGCATCAAACTGGGTCACTTGCGGAATGAAATTATTCAGCGACAACTGTGGAATAGACACTTGTTGCAAGCGCGTCAAGGCTTTCTCTTCCACACCACCAAAAGCGCTAAAGTCTGGCAGTTTTGGCAGACCTGCGACTTGAGCAGCAGCGGCTACAGGAGCCGCCTGTGGCGTAGTAAGACGCGTTTTGACATACGCTTTCAGGTCTTCTTTCATGACGCGCGCATGTGGGCCAGATGCTTTGACGTCTGCCAACACGACGCCCAGTTCACGGGCCAGTTTACGCACCGCAGGACCGGCATAAACTTTAGAATTAGCGGCATTCTGCTCTTTGGTCAGCTTGTCAGCATTATCCGACGTCGTGACTGTTTGAGTAGAAGATGCAGCAGGTGCCGGGGCTGCTTTTGGTGCTTCTGCTGCTTTCGGTGCTTCTGCTTTGGCTACGACAGGTGCAGCAGCTGCTTGCGCTTCAGCTTCAATTGTCACCAGTGCAATGCCTTGAGAGACATTTTGACCCAGCTCAACATGAATGGCTTTAATCACGCCAGCTGTAGTGCTTGGCACTTCAACAGTGGCTTTATCTGATTCTACCACGATGATGCTCTGATCTTTTTCAACCGTATCTCCGACCTGAACCAGAATTTCAGCCACAGCCGCCTTGTCTACACCCAGGTCAGGCACCATCACTTCAACATTACCTGCAGGTGCTGCTGACGTTTGTGGTGCTTCAACTGCTTTCTCTTGGGCCGCCGCTTGAGCAACTGGTGCTTGAGGTGGTTCTGGCTGTGCTGACGCTGCCGAAACAGCCGTTTTCACTTTCAGAATGACCACACCTTCTTTAATGGTATCGCCTTCTTTAATCTCTATGGATTCCACCGTGCCGGAAACCGTACTTGGCACTTCAACAGTCGCCTTGTCTGATTCCACCACTACGATACTTTGATCCACCTCGATTTCATCACCGACAGCGACCAGGATTTCCCCTACAGTAGCTTTTTCTACACCAATATCGGGGATTTGTACATCAACCACCTGTGAGCTCGCTTGAGCCTCAGGAGCAGCAGAAGCTTTAGGCTGATGTGAAGCCAGTTCCTGCATGATTTCCTGATCCGGCAATGAAGTCGGAGTATTTTCTGAAGTTTTTTGTGAGGCATCTGCTTGCTGTGGCTCGACCACATCGGCGCTACCGTCTTCAGGTTGCAGTTCAATCAGTACCGCGCCTTCAGCGACTTCATCACCCTGGCTGACCAGAATGCTTTTTACCACGCCTGCTGAAGTGCTAGGCACTTCAACAGAGGCTTTATCAGATTCAAGCAATACAATGCTGTCATCAATCGCGATCGTATCACCGACTTTGACCAGAATTTCGGCCACTGTTGCCTTATCTACACCAATATCAGGAGTCGTAATTTGCATGCTTAGTTCTCCTCTTTGTAGTCAGCAACAGCATGTACACATGGGGTTTCTTGCGGTGCCCAAGCCACTGGACGATCTGTATCAAGCTCGAAAGTCGAGATCGCATCTTTTACCAGGCGCGCATCAACTTCACCTTCATCTGCCAGTTTTTTCAAAGTTGCCACCACAATATGGGCAGCATCAACACCGAAGTAACTACGCAAGTTGGCACGTGTATCTGAACGGCCATAACCGTCAGTACCCAATGCTACGAATGGACGGCCATCTGGAAGATAAGCACGAATCTGTTCGCTATAAGCACGCATATGATCGGTTGCAGACACGACGATACCTTCAGTACCGCGAAGCTGTTTCGATACCCATGCTTCTTTTACGTCTTCAGCCAGCGGATGCAAGCGGTTGTATTCTTCACATGCCATACCGTCACGTGCCAGTTCATTGAAGCTGGTTACGCTGTAGACATTTGAATGAATTTGATATTCCTCACGAAGAATCTTCGCTGCCTTGATCACTTCACGCAGAATCACACCTGAGCCCAGTAACTGAACAGTGGCTTTTTCATCTTCTTCAAGCAGGTACATACCGCGCTTGATGCCGTCTTCAACACCTTTTGGCATTTCCGGATGCTCGTAGTTTTCGTTCATCACGGTCAGGTAATAGAACACACGTTCCTGGTTCACATACATACGTTGTAAACCGTCATGCACGATCACTGCCAATTCATAACCGAAACATGGGTCATAAGAAACACAGTTTGGAATGGTATTAGCCAAGATGTGTGAATGACCATCCTGATGCTGTAAACCTTCACCGTTCAGTGTAGTACGACCCGCAGTTGCACCCAGCAAGAAGCCTTGTGCCTGTGCATCGCCTGCTGCCCATGCAATATCACCAATACGCTGGAAACCAAACATCGAGTAGTACATGTACATCGGAATCATTGGCAGGTTATTGGTTGAATAACTGGTCGCCAATGCTGCCCATGCACTCATCGCACCGGCTTCGTTAATCCCTTCCTGCAACATGTGACCGTCTTTGGCTTCACGGTAATGCATCAGCTGTTCTTGGTCTTCCGGGGTATATTTCTGGCCATGCGCGGCATAAATACCGAGCTGACGGAACATCCCTTCCAGACCGAAAGTACGGGCTTCATCAGGCACGATTGGCACAACACGGTCTTTAATCGCTTTCTCTTTAAGAAGTGCAGAGATTAAACGCACCATCACCATCGTGGTCGATTGTTCTTTACCATTTGAACCGGCCAAGACCGAATCAAATACTGAAAGTCCAGGAATCGCCAGCTGTTCACTTTCTTTACGACGTGCAGGCAGGTAACCACCTAAAGCTTCACGACGTGCCTTCATATATTTCAATTCAGGTGAGTTTTCGCTTGGACGGTAGAATGGTACTTCTTCAAGCTGTTCATCGGTGAAAGGAAGATTGAAACGGTCACGCACGTATTTCAAAGAATTGATTTGCATCTTCTTGATTTGGTGAGTTTTGTTGACTGCTTCGATTTCCTCGGACAAACCATAACCTTTCACGGTTTTCGCCAGAATCACGGTCGGCTGACCTTTGGCCGTACATGCTTCGGCATAAGCAGCAAAGACTTTGTACGGGTCGTGACCACCACGGTTCAGATTATCAATATCTTCGTCACTTAAGTCTTTAACCAACTCAGCTGCTTCTGGATATTTTCCGAAGAATTTTTCACGTGCATAAGCACCACCTTTTACCTGGTAACGCTGGAAATCGCCATCGACGGCTTCTTCCATCACTGCTTTCAGTGCGCCGGATTTATCTTTATCTAGTAGTGGATCCCAATGACGGCCCCACACAACTTTAATCACACGCCAGCCTGCGCCGCGGAATAGTGACTCAAGTTCCTGAATGATCTTGCCATTACCACGTACCGGACCATCCAGACGTTGTAAGTTACAGTTTACTACCCAAATCAGGTTGTCGAGCTTTTCGCGACCTGCCAGAGAAATTGCACCCAGGCTTTCCGGCTCATCCATCTCGCCATCGCCCAAATACGCCCAAACCTTACGATCTTCTTCTTTGATCAGGCCACGGTTCATGAGGTACTTTTGAATATGTGCCTGATAAATCGACATGATTGGACCCAGACCCATCGATACGGTTGGGAACTGCCAGTAGTCCGGCATCAAATAAGGATGCGGATAAGATGGCAGACCTTTACCACCGACTTCACGACGGAAATTATTTAGATGCTCTTCAGTCAAACGACCTTCTAAAAATGAACGCGCGTAAATACCTGGTGCACAGTGACCTTGGTAATAGATCATGTCGCCGCCGAAGCTATCGCTGTTGGCACGGAAGAAGTGGTTAAAGCCCACATCATAAAGGGTTGCAGAAGAAGCAAAACTCGCCAGGTGACCACCGAGATCATCACCGGTTTTATTCGCGCGTAATACCATTGCCAAGGCATTCCAGCGGATCAGCGCGCGAATACGACGCTCCATATCCTGATCGCCTGGCATTGCAGGTTGTTCTTCAACAGAAATCGTATTTAAGTAGGGAGTATTTAAACGCTGAATAGGAACATGCTTTGCAATTGCGCGTTGATAAAGTTTTTCTAATAAAAATGCTGCACGCTCAGTGCCCATGTGCTGCAAAACAGAGTCAAATGCATCTTGCCATTCTTGGGTTTCTTGCGCGTCTGTATCGCCATAAAACGCCATAATCTACAGTTCCTAAAAGCCTAATCTAATGTCTTATATGTACCATATTTAAGACCTCTGCAGGTATGGCCTTAGCTGAATGCGATTTAGCAGTACTATTTAGGAACTAAATGATGGGTGACGTATAATTACACTACATAACAAAAAATAGTCAATAAAGGCGATTTATTATACAATCATTATAATAGTTGGTGATAATATGATATCTAAAAGCGATAAAACAAAAAGCCCTTCAAGTTGACTTGAAGAGCCTTCAGCTTAAACGCTTTAAAATGCTTATCGGAGATTTTTTATGTATAGAGATGCATCTTGTTATTCAGGTCTATACTTAAGGTAACATGGCCAAATAAGTAGATGGGTTTTTACGTTGACCGTCTTTTACTACTTCATAATGCAAGTGTGGACCGGTACAGCGACCAGTACAGCCGACATTAGCAATATGATCACCCGCTTGCACCTGCTCTCCCACACGTGCAATAAGACGTGAAGCATGAGCATAGCGTGTTAAATAGCCATTGCCATGATTGATTTCAACGTATTGACCATAACCTGTACCCCAGCCTGATTTGGTCACAATCCCTGGACCTGTTGCATAGATTGGTGTACCACTTGGCGCTGCAAGATCAAGGCCTGAATGATTTTCAGCGCGGCCACCCATAGTACGGCCACCGTAATTTGAACTTACGCGAGAATTAGGTAAAGGATGAGAAATTAGCCAAGAATAAGCACTGTTTGCTGCCGCTTTGTTGGATGAAGTATTGGCATACTTCTGAGCAAGCGTACGATTGTTTAGTTCAACCGGTTTCTCACGAAGCTGAACATTCAATTTAGTCTGTGCTGGAATATCGATATCATCTGGATGAGTATATGCACCCTGTGCCAGAGTACGCGTCAATTGCTCGATACGATCTGTTGAACCATTTTCTTGATTTAGATTAACTAAATCTGCGAACGCAACCGAAGCCGCTGAAACTGATAAAGAAAATGCCAACAAAATACGTCGCATATGCATAAAAAACCTCTCTAAACTGCTTTAATCGAGTTCCTTGAAGATCTCTATCCTTGATATCCACTAAAAGAAGCGCATAAGATTAAGACATAAATATGTAGGAATTATGTATGTCGGAACCTGTCAACGTTTTTCAACAAACAAGAAAACAGATAAAAACAGGAAACTTTTCGTTTCTCTCATCACAAGTCGCTGGCTGGCAGAAACTTACGAAACTCGTACAACCGCTATTGCCCCAACCGGAACGCTGGCAAGTTGTCTGCTATCAAAATGGTGTGTTAACGATTACTGGTGAAAATCAGGCCATGATCAGTCAATTGGCCTATCTTCAAAAGCAATACATTTCACAACTCTCTCAAATAAATGAATTAACAGATCTCACTAAACTTCAAGTTTGCCTGCGGAATCCTTCGCAAACGCCACCTGTTTCAGCAACACCTGAAAGAGCCTTAAATGCAGAAACACAGGAATTACTTCGTAGTGCTGCTGACTTTATAAGCGACCCTAAGCTTAGCCAAGCTTTACTACGTTTGGCAAGCAATAAAAAGTAACATCGCAATCAAATGTAATAAATTAAAGAGCAAACATTATGTGATGTGTGTCACAGTATTAAAGCAATAACAAAAACATAAAGACACAAACACAATGACTTATGTCACATTCACATACATGATTGGACAATTGGCTTCGTCATCAAATGTTACAATTTCATAGCAGCTTGGATCACTTTTCACATTGCGTAAAAGTTGATTATTCAAGGCATGTCCAGATTTATAACCATCAAATTTGGCAATAATCTGATGCCCGAGCAGGTATAAATCACCCACGGCATCCAGAATTTTATGACGTACAAATTCGTCCGAGAAACGTAAACCTTCTTCATTAACGACCCCGGTTTCATCCACACCAATGGCATTTTCCAGACTTGCACCTAAGGCCAGATTATTGGCTTTGAGATAATCCAGATCTTTCATAAACCCAAAGGTACGCGCTTCACTGACTTCATAAACGAAGGTTTCAGTAGAAAAATCGATACTGGCGGACTGATGTTCTTTTTTAAAGGCAGGATGATCAAAATCGATGGTGAAATTCAGCTGAAAGCCCTCATGTGGGCTAAAAATGGCACATTTGTCATCAATTAGTGCTTCAACCGGTTTAATAATCTTGACGAATTTTTTAGCAGCATCCAGTTCTTGCAAACCACCCTGCATTAACAGGTAAATAAACGGACCTGCGCTGCCGTCCATAATCGGCACTTCAGAAGCCGATACTTCAATAATTAGGTTATCAATGCCCAGACCAGCGATCGCACTCATGACATGTTCAATGGTGCCTACTTTGGCATTTTCCTGAACCAAGTTCGAGCACATAAAGGCTTCCTGAATCAGCATGGCATCGGCAGGAATGTCCACCGGCGGATTCAGGTCAATACGACGAAACACAATTCCCCCATCGGCATGGTGCGGCACAAAGTTAATCATGACTTTTTGCCCACTGTGAAGACCGATTCCGCTCGCTTTCACGACACGTTTCAGGGTACGTTGTTTCAACATGCTTTTATCATCTGTTCATCTATAAAACCGCTATACGTTAGCATATTTGGCCATTGATAAAAAACAAAAAGGTGGCTTAAAAGCCACCTTTCCTGTCTAATCCAGCTAAACACATGATGTTACATGTTATTTACGCTGTTGATTCTTAAGATAATCCTGAATACTCATTGGCGTTGGGCGCGGGCTAGAAACTGAAGTTGCCGCTGGATTCGCTGCTGCCCCTGTTTCATGTTGCTGACGCTGAATTGCCGGTACATCATCATCTTCCACCACAGCCTGTGCAGCTGCTGCTGGACGAGTTGCCTGTACATTAGTACGTTTGGTCGGTTCAACTGAATCCGCTGCATGACGGGTTAGACCTGTTGCAATCACAGTCACGCTGATTTCATCACGCGCATCCGGATCAAAAACGGTACCGTAGAATACCTGACCTTCATCTAAATCGACAATCTGGTTCACGACATCGGTAATTTCTTCAATTTCACCGAAAGTCACATCATCGCCACCGGTCACGTTGATCAGAATACCTTTGGCATTCATGATAGTCACGTTGTCGAGTAATGGACTACGGATTGCCTGTTCAGCAGCCTGACGTGCACGGTTCTCACCACGACCCAGACCGACACCCATCATGGCATAACCACGTGTGCTCATGGCTGTTTTCAAGTCAGCAAAGTCAAGGTTGATATGACCTGGACGGACTACCAAATCAAAAATACTGCGTACTGCATTCAGTAGAACATCATCCGCTTTTTTATATGCATCTTTCATTGAAATATCACGGAAGACTTTCAATAGACGCTGGTTTGGAATAATGATCAATGAGTCTACATGCTGCTCAAGCGCTTCAATACCTTTTTCAGCAGACTGTAAACGACGTTTGCCTTCAAAGTTAAATGGCGTGGTCACGACACCAACTGTCAGGATACCCATTTCTTTCGCAATTTCAGCCACGACTGGCGCTGCACCAGTACCAGTACCACCACCCATACCCGCAGTAACAAAGACCATATCGGTCCCTTCAAGCTGCTGGCGGATCAGTTCACGGCTTTCTTCTGCTGCGGTCTGGCCGACTTGCGGATTTGCACCTGCACCCAGACCACGGGTACTTTGCTCGCCCAGCTGAATTTTAAATTCGGCTTCCATGCGATCCAATGCCTGCTTGTCCGTATTGGCACAAACAAACTTTACGCCCTGGATATCGGACTGCAACATATGTTGTACAGCATTACCACCCGCACCACCTACACCAAACACAGTGAAACGGGCTTGACCATTGCTATCGCTATGATCGTCTTCGAAAAATTCAAATGAGGCCATGACCTATAAAATTCCTAATTCATAATTGGCAGTCACTAAGCCCGTATACTGCCTTAATCTTAATAAAATTGTTTTTAAGAATGCTGCTCATGCGTTCACTTGTCAAGTACAAGCCGGATTAACTACATCTTCCCAACAATATTCACAATAAAAATCGACTTAAAAGATTGATTTCAAGGTGTCATTAAAGCCAAACAAGGCTCTTTTGACCCGCTTGGCCAATGACAACCGTTCTACATCATCCTGTTCCACAATCGTGTCCTGGGTATCACTCTGACTAAACATCAGCAAGCCCGCCACAGTGCTATATTGTGAGCGACGTAAAGCAGCCTGATGTTGTTCATCTGCATACACCTGAGTCGGCGGATTACCTAAATGTGCCGAGACTCCCATGGTACGGCGAACAAAACTCACCATCCCTTCGATATGACTGGCATCACCGGTCAATACCACACCATGATACAAGCCCTGGAGGGCACCATTTTTTACCAGTTCATCACGCACCAGACCCAGAATTTCTTCATAACGCGCCATGATGATTTCGGTCAGCTCGATCCGGCTGATGGTCTGTGGTCCATCAATGCCCTGGAACTGAATCATATGGTCAGGCTTGACCACTTTCAGGTCGACACAGCCATACAATAATTTCAGGCGTTCAGCTTCTTCAGTTGTGGTTTGCAATACTGCTGCAATATCACGAGTCACATGTTCACCGCCACGCTGGAAGGTATGGGTTAAGGCTAGACGACCATCCACATACACTGCAACATTGGTCGTGCCGGCACCTATATCTACTAAGCATACGCCATATTCTTTTTCGTCTTTGAGCAGGCTGGCTTCGGCGGTGGCCAAGCTCGACACCACCATTTTTTCCACGCCAATATTGGCACCTTTCAGGGCGCGATCAATATTTTGCATGGTACTAATCGGCAGCATCATCAGATGATAATGCCCAGTCATGCTATGTGCCGACATACGAATCGGGTTTAGCACCCATTCCGGTGAATCATCCAGCTCAAAACCCAGAGGTACAGCACTGACCAGATAATGATCTGAAGTCAAATGACTGGCTTTGGCCAATTCCAGTGCACGCACCACTTCACTGGTGGTAATCGCATGTTCGCTATTGTCGATCGAGGTACGACCTGAAGCATAAAAGCTTTTTAATTCGGCACTTGGAATAGAGACCCAGGCAGAATGTACACGACATTCCGCCATATCTTCTGCTTCTTGAACGGCATTTTTAATTGCAGTAATAACTTTATCGAGACTGACAATTTTCCCTTTACTCATGCCTCGGTTACGAGCGGTGGCCATACCAATCACTTGGATATTGTCTGGCGCGTGTACCTTGCCAATCAAAACTGAAACTTTGTGTGTCCCAATGTCAATCGCCACAACCGAGGGAACAGCTTCACTCATTATTCACTACTACCATTACGTGTTTGTTAGATTTATGGCTTTAAATGCCTCTATTTTTTAAAGCCGGTCATTATGGCTTTACTGTTACATTATTCTCAACGCCCGTGTCATCAATGGTTACAATAAAATGTCCATTTACAATTTTAGGCGGAATTGAATTTTTCCACTGTATCGACAATCCATTGCGATAACGCAGGTCGATGGCCGAAATTTTAGACCAGACCGGCTTTAAATCGCTCTGAGACAGATGGCTCAGGCGTTGTAATTTGCTCATAGTCTGGTCTTTATCCACAATTATTCTTAAACCCGAATCAAACTGCATAAACCAGGTCATTCGCTCGGTGAGATATAATTCTTTTAGACGAATGCCTTGTGGCAAAAATAACTGATTAATTTCATTATAACGACGCATCATGGTTTCTGCATGGCTCGCTGGCCCATGTAACAACGGTAATGCCTGATAATTCTTGGGTATGACTTCAGTGAAAATAACACCACTGTCACTCAATAAACGCCCTGTTCCCCAACGTGCAATTGCATGATGCGGCATCACCCGCACCCGAATGCCATTTGGCCAGGCTCGGGACACCACGACCCGATCCACCCAGGATAATTCCAGAGTACGATCGCGGATCGCTTCCAGATCTGAAGTAAAATAGTTTTCGGTCACAATCGGTGACACATATTGCATAACCTGACGCTGTTCAGCAGCCGAGCGCGTACCTATCACGCCCAGCTCTGCCACGTCACTATTGGTCATGACTTTATATAAGCCCAATATTCCAAAGGCCAGCACCAATACCGCAATACACAACAATAACCAGCCACCAAAATTGGTCAGCTTTTCTTTGCGTGTCGGCGGCTTGTCGTGAATTGAAGTAATCGCAGCACGTTTACGGCGCATGGAAACAGGAAGTTGAGCCATATTTAGTATGCCGAACCAGTCAAGGTCTGTTCCAGAATCGCGACACACAGCTCATCAAAACTGTATCCGACTGCAGCTGCCGCTTTTGGCACCAGTGAGTGACTGGTCATGCCCGGTACGGTATTGACTTCAAGCAACCAGAAGTTGCCCTGTTCATCCTGCATGGCATCAATCCGGCCCCAACCACTGGCACCGACTGCTTGGAATGCGCGCAAACTCAAGGCTTTTAACTGTTGCTCTTCAGCTTCGCTTAAACCACATGGAATCCCATACTGCACATCATTACGCTGATATTTCGCTTCATAATCGTAGAAGGCGACATCTTGAGGCGGTTCAAGACGAATCACCGGCAGCGCCTGACCATTTAAAACCACAATGGTGTATTCACGGCCAGTAATCCATTTTTCTGCCATCACCACGGCATCATGTTCAGTTGCCTTGGTAATTGCTTCAGCAAAGTCTTCAATTTTCTCGACCTTGCTCATGCCGATACTGGAACCTTCATGCACCGGCTTGATGATCAAAGGCAAGCCTAAAGCATTAACAATGTCGGTCGCATCAGAGTCTTTGGTGACAATGCGATACGGTGCTGTCGGCAATTCCGAACCCTGCCAGACCTGTTTGGTCTTGACCTTGTCCATGCCAATCGCAGAACCTTGTACGCCGGTACCAGTATACGGCACATTTAACCATTCCAGTGCACCCTGGATCTGGCCGTCTTCCCCGCCACGACCATGCAATACAATGAATGCACGGTCATAATTTACCAGCTCTGTGACACTACGCTCCTGCGGATCAAACGCTTCCGCATTGACTCCTGAACGCACTAATGCCTCAAGTACCGCCGTACCACTGTCTAGAGAAACCTCACGCTCTGCAGATTTACCACCAAGCAACACGGCAACTTTTCCGAATTTTGAAGCATTTGACACGTTTATATCCTTAAACTTTTTTCAATCTGGTCAATTCAATTCAGTCACACAAGATGACTATTTTATATATAAGTGATTTTGTGCAAGTTCGACTGAGATTGCTCCAACATTACCTGCGCCCTGGGTTAATAACAAGTCATTTGCTTGCAATACTTTTCTCATGATCTGATTCAGGTTACCGTCCGCCGCATCGACCAGAATCGGCTCGACTTCACCACGTAGACGAATGCTGCGGGCCAAAGTACGACTGTCTGCCCCGACAATCGGTTTTTCACCGGCAGGATAAACATCCAGCAACAATAACTGGTCTACAGTAGAAAGTACTTCCACAAAATCATCAAAACAGTCACGGGTACGGCTATAACGGTGTGGCTGGAACATCATTACCAAACGACGGTCCGGGTGACTCTGACGCGCGGCTTTAATCGTCGCTTCCACTTCTTTTGGATGGTGACCATAGTCATCCACCAGTTTCACATTACCACCGTCAATTTCAAACTCACCCTGAACTTCAAAGCGGCGACCCACACCACTAAAACCTTCCAGTGCACGGCAGATTGAAGCATCCGACACGCCTTCATCGGTTGCTATACCAATCGCGGCCAGGGCATTCAGCACATTATGCAAGCCTGGCTGGTTGACCGTTACACGCAATGGCTCACGCTCTTTACGCAATACGGTAAAGTGGGTTTGCATGCCATCCTGATCAACATCTACTGCGCGGATGTCATTGTCTTCATTGAAACCATAAGTCAGTAACGGACGTGCAATTCGCGGCATGATTTCACGGATATTGGCATCATCACCACAGACTACGGCCAAGCCGTAAAATGGCAATTTTTGTAGGAACTGGATAAAGGTATCTTTCAGGACATCGAAGCTACCGCCATAGGTATCCATATGATCGGCATCAATATTGGTCACCACGGCAGCCATCGGTTCCAGGTGCAGGAAAGAAGCATCTGACTCATCGGCTTCGGCCACGATATAACGGCTGGCACCCAAGGCTGCGTTCATACCGGTACGGTTCAGTAAACCACCGATCACATAGGTTGGATCCATGTTTTCTTCAGCCAGCATACAGGTGATCAGGCTGGTGGTCGTGGTCTTGCCATGCGTGCCGGCAACGGCAATACCATGACGGTAACGCATCAGTTCACCCAGCATTTCCGCGCGGCGAACCACAGGGATACGATTTTCAATCGCAGTTTTAATTTCCGGGTTTTCCTGATCAATCGCGGTAGACACCACGATCACATTAGCACCTTTAATATTATTTGCAGTATGTCCGATATAGACTTTAATCCCGTTTGCTTCCAGCTGCGCTGTGGTCTTGGAAGCCTTGATATCTGAACCAGACACTTTGTAGCCTTGGTTTTTCAGCACTTCTGCAATACCACACATGCCTGCACCACCGATCCCCACAAAATGAATGTGTTTGATGCGGCGCATTTCCGGCACTTTAATTAACTTTTTCGCTTGTTCAGCTGGGGTTGTTGGAGACATAGTTTACTCGGATTACAATTCTTGAATTAAACGGACCACATGTTGAGTCGCATCGGGTTGAGCCTGTCGACGTGCTTTCACGGCCATTTCCATTAACAGTTGGCGATTCAGCATCGGCTCTAATAATGTTTTTAAACTTTCCGGGGTCATCGTGGCCTGCGGGCAAATCTTTGCCGCATTGATATTGGCCAGGAAACCAGCATTGGCCGTCTGGTGATCATCCACCGCACTTGGAAGCGGCACAAAAATCGCAGCTACGCCGGCAGTGGCAATTTCAGTTACAGTCAAAGCTCCGGCACGGCAAATCACCAGATCGGCATCAGAATAGGCTTTGGCCATATCTTCAATAAAGGGCTGTACTTCAACTTGTAGACTGGCCGGTGCATTTTCATAACGTGCCCGGGTCGCCTCGGCATGGTTTTGCCCACACTGATGATAGACGCTTAATGGCACATTGAGTTGCTTTAAAGCTTCCGGAACCCGTTCATTTAAGGCTTGCGCCCCCAAAGACCCACCAACGATCAGAATACGTAAGGGCAATCCTGCCTTGTCACGCTCCTGATAACGCCAGGATGGATTTAAAATTTCGCTAATTTCTTGTCGTACCGGATTACCCGTAGTCACGACTTTATCTTGGGCCGGAAAGGTATTTGGAAAAGCCTGACACACCGTCTTTGCCACACGCGACAATTGGGTGTTGGTAAAACCGGCAACTGCATTCTGTTCATGGATCAGCACCGGAATGCCTAAGATACGCGCGGCCAATCCACCCGGCCCTGCCACATAACCGCCAAAGCCTGCCACGGCATCGACCTTAAGCTGTTTCATGAATTTCATGGCACTGAAGGTGGCTTTCATAATTTTAAAAGGCGCCAAGGCTTTACGCACAAAACCATTGCCACGCACACCCTGAATATCAATCTGATAAATGGGAATATTCTGGTTTTTTAACAGGCGGTTTTCCATGCCTACGGGCGTGGCCAACCATGAAACCTGTATACCTTTTTGTTGTAAATCTTTGGCAACAGCTAACGCTGGAAACACATGTCCACCTGTACCTGCGGCCATCATCATGACATGTTTAGGCTGTTTTTGCTGAGCTTCGGTCACGGTTTAATTCTTCAATTCAAAAAATGGAGCAGGAAATCTGATTTAAGTAATCAATTGTAATCACAAACCTCAGGCCATGAAAGTTTATTTACTTTATTTCAACAAGGCTTTAATTGTTTTTTTCACGCAAACTTCAAGTTTAGACTCGTTTTATTTATAAGGTCTGCACTTTTCCTTCGACTTAAGTGACATATCATATCAATTTTAAATAGTTTTCTCATTATATTATCAATAACTTTGCCACGAAGAGCGCTTTATTTACAGCGGTCTTCCGTTTTCTCCCGTTCACCTCCTCTCTTATCATTGGCCGATAATCTTAGGCTTAAATCCTATCAATTTTATAAAAGTTTCATGCTATTCATATCTATATATGAATGATGCTTGATGTACAAGCAGATGCTTTAAATGGACTCAGTTCGGATAGATGTCAAAAATCTCATGTCGTGATGTATGGATTATCTTGGCCGGTTATCTGGCTGCGATCCATGTCGGCAAACTTTCGGCCGTGATTCCTGTGTTGCAGCAGGATTTAAACCTGAGTTTTACTCAGGCTGGTTTTTCATTAGCATTGGTGCAGGCTGCCGGAATGCTGTTTGCGCTATGCATTGGCGCCTTCTCGGAAAAAATGGGATTAAAGCGCTGCCTGATCATGGCCTTAATCATTTTAGGGCTAAGCAGTCTTGCCGGGCTTTGGATTACGCAGCCTGCCACTTTATATGTATTGCGCTTTATGGAAGGAATCGGGTTTTTAACCATCTCCTTGTGTGCGCCAACCATTTTAAAACGTACCAGCCGCGCTGAAACACTGAATTTCAAGATGGGACTCTGGAGTTCCTATATGGGCATCGGTGTCAGTCTGGCCGTATTGACGATTCCTCTCCTGCTTGAATATCTGGACTGGCAAACGATCTGGGGCATTTTGGGCTGCCTGTGCCTTGTCATTGCTGGCATGATCAAACAATATTTAAATATTGAACCTGCCCTGGTAACACAGCCAGACTCTACCCAGGCAGCTACGGAAAACACCTCATTCTGGCAGATTGTTCAAATTACCCTGACCCATCCTCCCATTATCTGTCTGGCGATTATTTTTGCCTGTTATACCAGTCAGTGGATTACTGTCACGGGCTTCCTGCCTACACTGTATGTTGAACAGGGGCTGGACTTAAAACGTGCAGGGATGCTGGTCTCGATGGTCGTTCTGGCCAATCTGGGGGGCACTTTTGGCGCAGGCATGTTGCTGCAACAGGGTTATAGACCGCACACCTTATTGAGTACCGGATTTGTAGCAATGCTCTGCAGCAGTGGTCTGGTGTTTGCTGCAAATGCCTGGCTCTCATTTGAATTGCAGGTTGTCAGTGCCTTGCTGTTTTCACTGATTGGCGGGATGATCCCAACCACTGTTTTTGCGATTACCCTGCACTATGCACCACGTGCCTATGCAGCAACAGCCAGTGTGGGTCTGGTTTTACAAATTTCAGCCTGCGCACAGTTTTTTATACCGACCCTGAGCGCTGCGCTGATATCTGCCACCCAATACTGGGCCAATCTTGCCATTATCACTGTCTGCCTTTCGATGCTGGGCATGGTAATGACGGCATTTTTATTTAAGCGTTACCCTAAATAAAAAGATAAAAAGAGCCTGCAAGCAGACTCTTCTTTCACCTAATGCTGCCTTTAAACCTGATTGGCCTGACCTGCTTCCAGCACAGCAAACAGATCATCCGCAATCGAAGTACCAAACTGGGTGTCAATTTCACGGATACAGGTTGGACTGGTTACATTAATTTCAGTAACATAATTTCCGATCACATCCAGCCCTACAAAGACCAGACCTTTTTCTCTGAGATACGGCCCTACTTTTGCTGCAATGGCTTTGTCATTTTCAGTCAGGGGGCGTGCCTCACCTAGGCCACCCGCGGCCAGATTACCACGCACTTCACCATTTTGTGGAATACGGGCCAGACAATACGGCACTGGCTCACCATTAATCATCAGGATGCGTTTATCGCCTTCGACAATTTCCGGAATATAACGCTGCGCCATAATCGGCTGGGTACCATTATTGGTCAGCATTTCAATGGTTGAACCGATGTTGATGCCATCCTGATACAGGCGGAAAATCCCGGTGCCGCCCATACCATCTAGAGGTTTTACAATCACATCGACCTGTTCTTTGAGAAATTCACGGATCAGGCTTTGCTGCGAAGTCACCAAGGTCGGAACTTGCAGATGCGGGAACTGGGTCGCGAACAGTTTTTCATTACAGTCACGCAGGCTTTGCGGTTTGTTGATGATCCATGCCCCTTCGCGCTCTGCCTGCTCCAGAATATAAGTGGTATAGACGAAGTTCATATCAAAAGGCGGATCTTTACGCATCAAGACAACGTCATAAGCAGCGATCGACTCTTTTTGTTTTTCGCCAAGTTCATAATAATGGTCGTAGTCTTCAAATACCTGTAACGGCGCGATCAGACCAAAGGCCTTGCCCTGATCGATATATAAATCTTGCTGCAATGCATAACCGAGTTCATGCCCGCGACGTGCTGCTGCCCACAGCATGGCCATGGTCGAGTCTTTCTTCAGGTTTACATTTTCAATGGGATCCATCACAACAAGTACGCGCATGTGTCTCTGCTCTTTTTCAAAAAATGACTTGGCAAGGAGTATAGCCTGTGTGGATTCTTTTGTTTATGGTGATTTTGCATGACTTATTTTATATAGGTTTTTAGATAAGTACTGAGGCAGATTGAACTCATAGGAGGTTTGCCATGCAACAGGCCATTATCGGTTTTCATCTGGATGAAGAACAGCATTGGGTTGCAGAACTGGCCTGCGGACATGGCCAGCATGTGCGGCATACCCCGCCCTGGCAAAATCGCCCATGGGTGATGACCGAGCAAGGACGTAAAGAAAAACTCGGGATGCTGCTAGACTGTAGAAAATGCGAAAAGTGCGAAACTGAAACCTGAACCTATGAAAAAAGTAGTATGTAGGTGACCTAAAAAATAATCTTGTCCAGAATTTGCTAATTTGAGTTACTGCGTTTATGCTTTTATTGCTCAAACATGAAGCGCATTTTTTCAGGGTGTACTTTTGCTCATACGGCTCGTCAAACAGATCTGGTTGGTGATGCTTGTGGTTTTTGCCATAGGCTGGAGCAGTGTGTCTGTCGCATCTGCAAACACCATGCATCTGGTTATGCCGTCTGAAAAAACGAATCCTCATTGTCTGGAAATGACAAAACCCTCTGCTTCTCACTCGCTGCATAAGACTGATCATCATCAAGATCAGGAACTGATTCAGCCGGACTGTGTCAGTGACAGCACCCAGCAGTCATCAGATTGTCTGGATTGTGGCACTATGGCCTGCCAGAACTTGGTCACCAGCCTGCCCATTACAACGCCCGAGTTAAGCGTGCCTGATCACGGTTATCCGGAAAAAACCCTGGCAGAGTAAAACTTGAAGTGCGACATAAACCACCTAATTAATTTAAAGGGTTTATGGAGTATATAAAATTGTCATACCATCATCTTAACTTTGAAGATCGTACTGCATTAATGCTTGAGTCAAGAAAAGAAGGCTTTTCAGCCAGAAAATTTGCTGAACTCATTAAAAGACATCCTAGTACGATCTATCGTGAGCTTAAAAGAAATAGCATCAATGACGTTTATCAAGCTCAATATGCTTCTGATAACACCTTCGCTAGACGTAGACGTGGTCACAGAAAACTCAAAATCGATTCAATCCTCTGGAAATTTATTGTTGAAGCGATCCGTTGTTTATGGTCTCCTCAGCAAATAGCAAAGCGTTTAAAGACATTTCCTGATTTGGATCAAACAATGAATGTAAGCCATACAACGATTTATTCAACGATACGAGCATTACCAAAGGGTGAGTTGAAAAAAGACTTATTATCCTGTCTGCGTCATGAAAATAAAAAGCGAAAAGCTAACGGTGAACCTAAAAAAGATTCTATATTACAGGATATTAAAACTATTCATGAGCGCCCAGCCGAAGTTCAAGAAAGAAAAATACCGGGTCATTGGGAAGCTGATTTAATTAAAGGTAAAGACAATAAAAGTTCGATAGCAACACTTATTGAACGAAATACACGGCTCTGTATCTTGGCAACATTACCTGATGCAAAGGCAGAATCAGTGCGCAAGGCTTTAACTGAAGCTCTGAAATATTTACCTGCAGAACTGCGTAAAACGTTGACCTATGACCGTGGACGCGAGATGGCAGAACATAAAATACTTGAAGAAGATTTAGGCATAGATGTATATTTCTGTGACCCACATTCACCCTGGCAAAAAGGCACATGCGAAAATATGAATGGTTTAATTAGGCAATATTTACCTAAAGGGATTGATTTAAATCAGGCAGATCAGCATTATTTAAATCAAGTTGCCATGTCACTGAATACTCGTCCTAGAAAAGCGTTAGATTGGCTTACACCATTAGAGAAATTTGCTCAGCTTGTTGATTATCATAAGACTTTTCAAACTGTCGCACCTCATGTTTGAATTCGCCCCTCCTCCCTGCTTACCATGCCCAGCACCTTGCCGGTTACTGGCAAGAAATCCTGCGCCCACCCAAAGCTTGATCCTGAATTTTTAAATTTTTTTTATTCATTAAGGATTAAGTTATGTTGCTTAAAATCAGTCAAAGCCTGTGTCTGGGCTTCGGTCTCATCTCGTCGTCTGCCTTGTTTGCAGCCGTAAAAGAATATCATCTGGTCATTGATGAAAGCCCGATCAATCTCACCGGAAAGACGGTCAAGCGTATCACTGTAAACGGAAAATTCCCTGCACCCTTGCTGGAATTTGAAGAAGGTGATGATGCAGTCATTCATGTACAAAACAACCTGAACAATCAGGATACCTCGCTGCACTGGCATGGCCTGCTCCTGCCCGGGCTGATGGATGGTGTCCCCGGATTTAACGGTTTTCAGGGGATCAAACCGAAACAGTCTTTTACTTATCGTTTCAAGGTTCGTCAAAACGGCACCTACTGGTATCACGCACATTCCAAAGGTCAGGAACAGGACGGCCTCTATGGCGCATTGGTGATTCGCCCCAAAGCCCAGACATTGCTACCTGCACATGAACAAACCGAACGGGATTATGTGGTGATGCTGTCGGATTTTCACGAACAGGGCAGCCAGCAGATTCAGAACAATTTAAAAAAATCGGCCGAATATTATCAGAACCAGCGCGAAACCGTTGGCGATGTATTTAAGCAGGTAAAACGTGACGGTCTCAAGGCCACCTGGTCAGACCGCAAGATGTGGAACCAGATGCGTATGCTGAAAACCGACCTATCTGATGTTACCGGTTATACCTTTCTGGTCAATGGAAAAACGCCGCAACAAAACTGGAGTGGCCAGTTCCAGCCCAATGAAAAAGTCCGCCTGCGTTTCATCAATGCTTCCGCCATGTCATTTTTCGATGTGCGTATTTCCCAGCTGAAAATGACCGTGGTCAGCGCCGATGGACAAGCTGTGCAGCCGGTCGCTGTAGATGAATTCCGGATTGGAACTGCTGAAACCTATGATGTGATTGTGGAACCCACTGCAGCGCATTACCAGATTGAAGCGGAATCGATCGACCGCTCAGGCTTTGCCATTGGCAGTTTGCATCAGGCAACTGATTCAAGCAAAACCCCGGCCCCGGTTCAATTACCGACACCGCGCCCTCGTGCCTTATTGACCATGGAAGATATGGGACATGGCGAACAGCATGACATGTCGCATGACGCACACAGCAGTCAGACCACGCAGACTGTCACAAGTGAACATGATCAGCATGCCCAGCACGACATGCATGTAAGTCATAGTGCCATGTTCGGAACCAATCAGCCTGTTCAGGGCTGGGCCAATATGTCTACGCCTGCAGGGCACAAAGCCTTGCAATATCAAGACCTCAAAGCCCTGACACCGCAACCTGATACCCGCGCAGCAGAACGTGAACTGGTGATTCGTCTGGGTGGAACCATGGAGCGCTACATCTGGACCATGAATGGTAAAAAATTCAGTGATGCCGAGCCACTTCAAGTGAAATATGGCGAGCGGATCCGGCTGAAATTTATCAATGACAGCATGATGGCCCATCCGATGCATTTGCATGGCATGTTTATGCAGCTGGAAAATGGTCAGTCTGCTGCAAATATGCCAAATAAACACACTGTGATTGTGCCGCCCGGGAAAACGGTGACCACCCTGCTCACAGCAGATGAACTGGGAGAATGGGCGATTCACTGCCATCTGCTCTATCACATGAGTGCTGGCATGATGAACAAGCTGATTGTGGCGCATGTGAATGATGATCAAGCATCTCACCCTTCTTCACAAAAAATGCCGTCAAAACCAGCAGCAGCTGAAGGAGCAAGCCATGCACATCACTAATCTTTTTGTAAAGTCAGTGCTCAGCAGTGCACTTACCCTAAGCAGTCTGAGTGTTTTTGCGGCAGCTTCTAGCGAGCATACGGGTCATAATGAACATCAGCATCATAGCGGACATCATGCCATGCAAAACATGACTGATGACCACGCACAGCATACTGAAACAGTAGATGCTGCATCTTATCAACCACCACCAAAGTTATCACATCAACCGCATGCGCCGAGCACACCACAAAATTCAGTCAGTTCTGCCAGCGAACATGATCATCGTAAAGAACATGGTGCACAGATTTATAGCCAGATTATTCTGGACCAGAAATGGCAGCATAGTTCAGAGGGAAATGGGGCATTCAAGTCCAAGAACCAAGCCAGAATTGGCACGGATGAAAATAAAATCTTCCTCAAGCTAGAAGCCGACAAACATGAATCGCATCAGGCCGAATATGATGCCAAAGTGCTGTATAGCCGAAATATTTCCGATTTCTGGGATGTGCAGACCGGGGTGCGCTATCGACAGGAAAATTTAGCCGAGCCTGCTACACAACAGCAGAACGAGCGCTTCGATGCAGTATTTGGGCTACATGGCCTGGCCCCCTACTTTTTCGAAACGGATGCTCATGTTTATGTCGGTGAAGATGACTTTGTCGGATTAAAACTGGAAACAGAGCGTGACCTGTTATTGACGCAGAAACTGATTATGCAGCCCTTTGTCGAACTGGATGTCATCCTGAATGATCAGGCAGCGAATGCGAAAAAAACCGGCCTTAGTCATGCAACCTTGGGTCTGGAAACACGCTATGAACTGAGCAAAAAGCTCATGCCTTATCTGGAAGTCGGTTATGAATACAGCAAAGGCAACCAACAGACAGCCTGGCAGCAAAGTTCTGATTCAGAAAAAGGCTGGATCTATGGTGCAGGTCTAAGAATGATGTTCTAAATTTTTGATACAGAAAATTATGCAGCTACGGGATGTGAAACGCCATTCATGTCCCGTAGCGCTATGGCACTATACATTTGACTGAGAAAGATTTTTTAAGCCTATGAACTGTACATGCGATGCTTTTCTGCACTTTCCCACTCATTAAGAGACTTGTTATTTTGCGAAAAACTAGTCTTCATCGCCTTGATTTCTACTGTTACTTTTAGCCACCAAAGTGCCTAACATAATGATAAAGGTACTCACGCCGCCAATTAACAGGCTCATCAGCCCCATTTCCAGCATAAAATTGCTATCGCCAGTCTCAGGGGCACCCCATAGAAATTGAAGACGATCGCCAAAAACAAAATTGATTGCACATACAATCAGAAAACCAATCAAGGTGGCAATCAGTAAAGTGACCACCAAGTTCTTCCACATTTTACATCCGACGAACAGGATGAGCATGGCCAGTCCAACCATGGTGATGATGGATATAAGTAACACACTGTTCCAGTAATCCATGAGACTCACTCGTATTTGGTTTTAAATTAAAATCAAGAAATTCTTATAGTTAATTTTTCCAATTGAATTTTAATATAGGTGGATTTTTATACACAAACAATGACGATAACTATCTTAAAACTACAAATACTAATTTACCCAAAGTTATAAAATACACTGACTTAGTAAAATCTTGCTGGGTACTGAACGATTTTGATTAACATAAAGTAACACAAACACAACGTGTATTTATTGTTTAGCTTGGTTAAAGCTTAAATACAACCGATAAAGCTCAAGCAAACAGCTTGAAATTCTTTAAAAAACAAGAATGGAGCCCCTTTTATAAGAAAAATAAATAATAAATATAAAAAACTTGAATATTTTCTGATTTAGGCTATGCTGTCTTTAACTAGAAAAAAGCGTTGTTTAGTTAAGCTTCTTTAAGTGCCGCAGTATTATTTATAATCCTCAGTTTTTTCAGATCTTTATTTCAATTCTTGTTGTTTTCCAAGTTATCCATAGTCATTTGCATGACTAAAATTATTAAAATTTAACAGGTTATATTATGTCTACTACAGTTACCGGTACAGTAAAATGGTTTAACGAAACTAAAGGTTTTGGTTTTATTCAACAAGAATCAGGTCCTGACGTTTTTGCTCATTTCAAAGAAATTAGCAGTTCTGGTTTCAAAACTTTGTTTGAAGGTCAACGCGTTTCTTTTAGCGTGGTTGATGGTCAAAAAGGTCCAAATGCGATCAATATCGTTGCGCTATAATTTAGCCCAGCAATAAGAAAAAGCACCTTCAGGTGCTTTTTTTAGTTCTGAAGATTCATAATTTTGGTGAAAGGTTTTCTGCTCCTCTATTTAGCTCATTAACAATGAATTTTTAAGAATAATATTACTGAGTCATTGCTGCTCTAAGCGTTGCTCAATAAAGAAATAGAAATGAAAAACCCCTAGCATCCTGCCAGGGGCTTTCCGTATGGGTTCGCTTGGTATAACTCCTGTCGTACCTTACTTTCCTTGTATTTATGTATTGTTATTCTTGTGTGGAACGTCCTGTTCCTGTTAAAGCCATCATAGGAAATTTCCACTATTCAAAATAGCCGCAAAGTGCTGGAATTCATGTAAGCCAATGCTTACAAGAATAGACAGAGATAATAAATTTCAAATGCTTAGAAAATCGAGTATCTATAAAAAAAGGAAGCTCAAGCCATTGCTGTCCCACAATTTTTCACAAGAGGAAGCTCATTTGAGCTTCCTCTTGTTTTATGGGTATTTTATCGGGTGAAAATAAAGCTTTTAAAGTTCTTCTTTCAAACAAATTCACTTGAATTATTCTGAGTAAACGTTGAACTGTCCAACCTGTTTTCCCTAAATGTTGAGCGAAACTCACCAATAAATAGGCGATCATCGCAATCCAGATTTGTGTCTGAATTGCGTTCCTGCTGCGGCCTAGAAACGCTTTTAATTTGAGATTCTGCTTAATCGCCTTAAAGAACAGCTCAACTTTCCAACGATCTTTATAAATCGCCGCAATGGTGGAGGCGGCTAAATGAAAGTTATTGCTGAGAAAGCTAAAGTGCTTGCCACTTTGCTGATCTCTATATTCAATTCTTCTTAACACTGGGGCTTTTCTTTTTAGGGCATGTGCGCTATTCAGCTGAATGGTTTCATCTTTTAGAATACCTTTGGATTCAAGCACTGGATGTTGCTGGATCACCTGATACACAGATTTAGGCCTAAAACGTGTGACAAATCCAATGTTTTGAGCAGTCAGATTTGCATACCATTGGTAATCGACATAGCCTTTATCAAAAACTACAATGCTGCCAGCAGGAAACTGGAATTTGCGGCCTTGTACCATGTCATTTTCTTTGCCATTTTCAACTGCAACAAACTCAGGAATATCATTGCTGTGATTCAATCCTATGCTGAGTTTCATGCTGGCTTTTGAGTCGTGAACTTTGGCCCATTCACATAAGGAAAGCGACAGGTCAATATGACTGGCATCCAAGGAATACAAGGGATTCTTAAAGCGAAATTTATGAGCTACTTTTGAGTGTTCATAGTATTTAAGCAACTTGTGAAATAGCTGTTGATACAAGGCAGCAGGCTGCTGCTCATTGATTCGTGCCAGCGTGCTTCGGGGAATAGACTTTGCTCCGAGATGACTCAGTTTTTCCTGTTGGCACTCCAAATTGGATTGAATATCTCTCAGACTTTGTCTACAAGAGAATTGAGACATCAATATGGCAATAAACTGATCCCACCGGGAAGCCGCTCTAAATTTCTGTCCAACATGGTGTACTTTAGCAAGTTGTTCAAAATCCTGTCGCACAACAGGTTTAATTAGCTCATGAAATACGGTATTCTGATGTGACAAAACCTGAATCCTGGTCGTTAAAGTGTTTGTTTGCACTCATATTTTAACTGTTAGGACTCAGGTTTTTTTATTTAAAGCAAACTATGGGACAGCAGTGAGCTCAAGCTTCCTTTTCTATGCCAATCCAGGCTTAGATCCCGTATTTAACCCGGTAATCTTCCATTTTTGCCAAAGCTTCTAGGTCGCCTTTCGCTTCCAGATAATCCATTAAATCTTTCATGGTAATTAAGGCATGTACAGGAATCTCAAGCTCTTGCTGTACTTCCTGAATCGCAGATAAATCACCCTGACCTTTTTCCTGACGATCAAGCGCCACGAGTACACCGGCAATTTGGGCACCGGCATTTTTCAGGATGGTGACGACTTCACGAATCGCTGTGCCTGCGGTAATTACGTCATCAATGATCCAGACTTTTTTACCTGCTACAGAAGCACCGACCAATACGCCACCCTCGCCATGGTCTTTGGCTTCCTTGCGGTTAAAACCCCATGGCACACTTACCCCATGATTTTGCGACAGAGCCACAGCAGTTGCTGCCACAAAAGGAATGCCTTTATATGCAGGGCCAAAAATCACTTCAACATGGTCACATTCAGTCAGTTTTGCAGCATAGCCAGAAGCCAGCAGTGTCAAGGCTTCACCATCATTCAACAGACCCGCATTAAAAAAATAGGGACTCACACGTCCCGATTTTAAAGTAAACTCACCAAATTTAAGCACACCGCGTGATAATGCGAGTTCGATAAAAGCTTGCGGGTTAAACTGAGCTGGCGTTGACATGAGGTGCTCCTAAATCCATTAATTAAGGTAAGACTTGCGCATGATACCAAAGAGTAGCTATCCAGGTGATCAAAAAATTCTTCGCGTCGTTTCAATTAATGTCAACGGCTTACGTTCATCTGTCACCAAAGGCCTATTGGAATGGATGGAACAGTCGGATGCCGATGTAATTTGCATGCAGGAAAGCCGGATCACGCATGCGCAGTGGACCGATAAATTCAAGCCTGAAGGCTGGTACACGCACCTGTTTCCTGCCGAGCGTCCGGGTTATGCCGGTACTGCCATTTATAGCCGTCTGCCTTTTGTGTCTCTGACCGATGGCTTGGGTTTTGAACTGGCCGATTCGCAAGGCCGTTTTATTGCCGCTGAATTTAACTTGGGTCTAGAACAAACTGTACAGATCTGTTCCCTGTATCTGCCTTCGGGTTCATCAGGCGATGAAGCACAAGCGCGTAAAGATCACTTTCTGGAAGAATACGCAAAAATCCTGAAACAGTGGCGCGATGAAAATAAATCGGTGATTGTCTGCGGTGACTACAATATCGTGCATAAACGTATCGATATTAAAAACTGGTCGGGTAACCAGAAAGCCTCGGGCTGTTTACCGCACGAACGTGCCTGGCTAGATCATATCTACGATGAGCTTGGTTATGTCGATACTTTCCGTGAAGTCCGCAAAGAAGCCGAATTATACTCCTGGTGGTCAAACCGTGGACAGGCGCGTGCCAAGAATGTTGGTTGGCGGATTGATTATCATGCCTGCTCTCCGGACTGGAAAGGGCGTACCGTTAATGCCTGGGTCTATAAAGAACAATGGTTTAGCGACCATGCCCCCGTGATCATCGACTACAAACTATAATCTTCATTATTTAATTGAGTGAACATACGTTCACTCAATTAAGGCTTATCTCTTACATGACATGACGTATTTTTTGGGTTTATCTTAATGTAATAACATAGCATTATAGCGCTACGGCACAAGGACATGTCAGGACGACAACATAAGGACAGGACGCCGTAGGACGAAAATAAAACAGACTATAGATTTAGCTTGTTTTGCATGGATGTGACATTGGACGTTGGATTGAGACCCGCATGATCAGGATGATTAAATGCGGGTTTTCTATTTCTATTATTCCCAAATTTTTATTTTTCTTATTATTTAGATTGTTCTTTTTCTTGCTGCTCATGTTAAAGCTGCTTGATGTCATTTTGATGACATGACTTTTCTGGTATTTAAAATTTTTTCTTTTTTTTCATTTGCTTTTGCATGGTTTGCTGCTGCCAATTTGGTTAAGCTAGTTCATGATTTAAATTTTTTAGATGGCAGCTATGTTAAAAATTTACGGAATTAAAAATTGTAGTTCGATGAAAAAAGCCTTTGATCTGCTGACGGAGCAAGGTCTGAGTTATGAATTTCATGATTATAAAAAACAGGGCATCGATGCTGAAACCGTCAAAACCTGGCTGGATGCCTTGGGTCAGGACGTGGTTCTGAACAAGAAAGGCACTACCTGGCGTAAACTCAGTGAAGAAGAGCAACAGGCCACCCTGTCAAGTGAAAATGCCTTAATTAATGCATTAACCACCCATACCAGTTTAATCAAACGTCCAATCTTGGCAACCTCTACAGGATTTATTGCCGGTTTTGATGAAACGGTTTATCGTGGCTTAGACCGCTAATACCTTGTATTGAATAACACTCATAAAAAAAGCCTGACATTGGTCAGGCTTTTGTATATCTGCTTAAAATAAATTAGTTGGCACGAATCCAAGTCTGGTTACGACCCAATGCCGCTACACCGATGAAACCACGTAGCTCAAGTTTCTTGCCACCGTCTGCCAGCTGGCCTTTCAACTTATAGGTTTTACCGGATTGCGGATCCAGGATCGAACCGCTGTCATAGCTAGTCCCGCCAGCATTTTTTAGACCTTTAACAATGGTCAGGCCTTTCAGAGATTTGTTGTGATATGGACCTTCACATTTCTTGCAGGCATTTTCTTCACCTGGAGTTAACACAGACTGAATACTGGCTGACAAAGTGCCGTTCTTTTGTTCAGTGAATTTAACCATGGCCTTAGGCTGCTTGGTTTTATCATCAATGGTTTTCCATACCGTGCCATTTAAAGGATCCGCGGCATTCGCCAATGCAGATAAGCCTAGTAGTCCTAACGTAAGCGCTATTTTTTTCATTTTTCTTCATTTCCTTAGTCTGAAAATAGACCCATGTAGTATTAAAAAGTCACAACAATTTTTCAATTTTTAGGTGTGACTATTTAGTGTAACCTTGTAAATATGGTTGGTAAATAATCTACACGATCAATAAAAGCACAAAAAGATGGAAGGAAGATGAAGATAAGCCCGCTAACGAAACAATTAATTACAGAAAGCTTTTTAAAAACGGCCATTCGTGCCCCGAGCAGATTCAGTCTTCCACCGAGTTCAATGCGCATTGCTCTGGAACAGATGTGCAAACTTTTCCCTCAGGATAAAACGGTACAGATTCGCTCGCTTCGATTGGCCGGACTGCGCGCGGAAGAAATTAAGCCGCAGCAGGAATCGACCCAGCTGATTTTTCATATTCATGGCGGCGCATTTTACTTAGGTTCTTTAAATACCCATCGTGCCTTTATGACTCAAATTGCGGCTCGAACCCAGATGCAGGTGCTGCATGTCGATTATCCGCTATCACCCGAATCTGCCTATCCAGAAGCGTTGGAAGCCTTGTTTGATGTCTATAATCTGCTACTGGATCAAGGTGTTCAGGCCAAAGATATTATTCTGTCCGGCGATTCTTGCGGTGCCAATCTGGCCTTGGCGCTGGCACTCAAAATACAGCAGGAAAGTCTGCCACAGGTCAGCGGTCTGATTCTGCTGTCTCCACTGCTGGATTTAACGTTGACCAGTGAATCTTTACGTTATAACCAGAAGCATGATTCCCTGCTGTCTCTGGAAACGGTTCAAACCGGGATTGAATATTATGTGCCGCGTTCGATTGATCGTGGTGATCCGGAAGTTTCTCCTTTTTTTGCCGATTTAGCCGGCTTGCCACCGATTCATATTCAGGTAGGTTCCAAGGAAATTCTGCTGGATGATGCTAGTCGTTTTAAAGAAAAAGCGGAACAGGCGGGTGTCGAGGTCGAATTTAAACTCTATACCGGCATGTGGCACAACTTCCAGATGTTCAGTGCCTGGTTCGATGAAGCCAAACAGGCGCTGACCGATCTTGCAGAATTTGCCCATCGTCTGGACCGAGATTAAGCATGATTTAGCATATAAAAAAGGTCAGCCGTAGCTGACCCTTTGAAAAGAGGTTTTAGGTTTTAAATGGCCTGAACTTGCTGCAATGCAGTTTGCAATGCTTGGGCTTTAACCGCTTCGCCCATGTTCACTCCTTCAGCACGAATCACTTCGATATCATTCACGCCAGTAAAGTTAAACACGGTTTTCAGGAAAGCCTCCTGAAAATCAGCCGGGCTTTGCTCGCCATAGACACCACCACGGCTGCTGGCAATATACACTTTCTTATTGCCCGCCAAACCCACAGGACCTTGTTCGGTATATTTAAAAGTACGTCCCGCGACACAGATCCGGTCAATCCAGGCTTTTAGGGTTGATGGCAAACCGAAGTTATACATCGCTGCACCAATCACCACGACATCAGCCTGTAAATATTGATCTAAAATTTCCTCGCCCAATGCCGTCTGTTCTGCATTCTGGCCCATTAAAATTTCGGCAGTAAGATGGGGAATAGGCTGTGCTGCCAGATCCAGGTACTCAACTTCAATGGCCTCAGCATATTTTTGCTGCAATTGTTCCACCACGGCCTGAGTCAACTGACGCGAAATAGAAGCATCTCCTAAAATACTGGAATCAATCTGTAAAACTTTCATGGCTTCGCTCTTTATCTTTGGTTGTTTCTAACAATGCAGCCATTTTAACGATTGACCATATTGAAATAATTAGCACAAATAAAACACATCATCCTGAATTTAGAACAAAACTGTATGCCTCTTAACCTCTTTAATTTTGATTAGAACCCTTTGGTATAGCCTAGATCACTTATGCTATAGGCAAAGAATGAGCAGATCAGATATCAACTAAATCACAAAAATGTTTTAAATATTGTTGTTTATCAAGCATTCAAACTTATGTTATCTTGTGTAAATAAAGCTATAAATATCCAATAAGTCTTAAAAAATCTGCCATAACAATTAAAGTCAGACCGGGACCATGAAGCGAATATCGCCTGTATTAGAAAAAGTGCTAAGACACAGAATCAAGAAATATCTGGTCGAAGATGAAGTCGTGATGAACTGGCGTATCCTGAAGAAATGCATCCTGATGCTGACTTTGGGATGCGGTGTACATCTGACCTGGCTCGGCTGGGATCTCTTTGTTTTATTCAATCCTGAGTATTGGCAATATGTACAGATTGAACGGGTTCATTCACAAGTCGTGCTGAACGGCAGTTTTTTATTGATTTTAGCCTTACTGATTTATCCTTGTTATAAATTTCAGGGCAACCGTCTGGTGGAACGTTATCTACCCTATCTGGCAGTCGGCACCTTTGTGGTTTCGCTATGCCGGGATGCCTATATTGTCGGCGTGATCAGTCCGGTCGCTACCACCGCTTACGTCTGCTTAATTATGGTCGGTCTGGTGCTGTTTCATCGCACGCTGGTGTATAGCATGCTGATTCCTGCCTCCATTTTTCTGGGCGGATGTGCCTATTTAAGTTTCAGTCATCAATTACCTTATTCACCGCTCTTTAATATCGATGACAAGCTTTTTTATAATGGTTTCTGGCTGTTATCGATGCTGTATTTCATTTTGCCAATTCTGGCCGTCTGCATGGTGTTATTCGAGATTCTGCTCAGTCAATGGCGTCATCGCGAGCAGCTGATCAAACAGCTGAGCCAGATTGATCCGCTCACCAATCTGTTTAACCGCCGTAGTATCAACCAATGTCTGGATAAACTGAATGCCGCAGCCACTCCCAATTATGCTTTAGTGCTATTAGATCTGGATCATTTCAAGAAAATTAATGATCACTATGGCCATCATAAGGGTGATGAAACCTTAGTCGAAGTGAGTGCCGTGCTGAATCAGCAATTGCGCGAAAGTGATGTAGTCGGCCGTTTTGGCGGGGAAGAATTTATTTTGGTGCTTAAAAATACCAGTCTGGAAAAAGCCGAACAAGTGGCTGAACGCTGCCGCATCGCCATTCAGCAATTGCAGATTTTCAGTGATGAGGATGAGCTGATTCCGGTGACCGCCAGTTTCGGGATTGCCATTTCTAGCGCGGAATTACGCCCGCAGCAGTTATTGAGTCAGGCTGATCAGGCGCTTTATCAGGCCAAAGCCGGTGGGCGTAATCTGGTCAAAGCTTATGCTGAACCGGTGCCAGTACAGATGCAGGTTTCTTAAACGGGTTCAGCTTTTTTTAAGAACTAAATTATGGATTTTCACTTTGAGCCAGTGCTTGCAGCTGTGCCAGCAATTCTGCCTCGCTAAAAGCACCGGTTAAACGTAAACCCCTAATTTCCTGCTGCTGCGCATTCAAGAATAAATACGTCGGCGGCCCGAGAATTTCCCATTGGTTTAACAGCGCTTGATGAGAGACATTATATTGGCTTAAATCCAGCTTGATCAGGAAATATGGCGCAAGCGCCTGCTGTACCGCTGCAGATTTTAAAATACGATGTTCGATCGGCTGACAGGCAACACACCAGTCGGCGTAGACATCAATAATAATCTTTTGCCCTTGTGGTGCCCTGTCCAAAATCTGCTGAAATTCTGCTGCACTACGTGCCACATGCCACTTGGCTTCTGTGCTCGCCTGCTCCACAAAAAAACGCTGACTGTGCTGATATTGGCTATAAGCGATATAGGGCACGGCCAGTACCAGACACAGGATATATAGCCATCTCAAACCGGTACGATGCCAGAAAATCCGGAACAGCACATAAGCCACGAAGGTCATACCCAAAGCTAGGGATAACCATTGTAAAGCGGCTTCTGAAATCAGTGGGCGAATAAAATACAGCGCCAGCGCCAGCATGATAAAGGCAAAGAGCACTTTGATCTGATTCATCCAATGCCCGGCTTTAGGCAGAATCCGTGCACCCAGAATACTGGCCAGCAATAAAGGCGTGCCCATCCCAAAACCTAAAGTAAACAGCAGTAAAGCTCCCTGCCACTGACTTTGCGTCTGGGAAATAAACAATAATGCGCCTGCCAGCGGTGCGGTCATGCATGGCCCCACCAGAAGCGCCGAAATCATGCCCATGACACCGGCACTGACCAGACCGCCTCCCTGCTGCATGGCTTGTGCCCGATCCAGACGATGAACCAGACGTTGCGGCAGTTTGATTTCAAACAGGCCAAACAGATTCAGGGCAAATAGGACAAACAGGATGCTAACTGCGATCAGGGTTCCCGGTTGCTGCAACCAGCGCTGAAAATTCAGGCCGGCCGAAGATGCAATTAGGCCAAGTACTGCATAGACAGCGGCCATACTGCTGACAAAAGTCAGTGCAATCATCCAGGCTTTCAGGCCTTTACTATCTCGTACAATCAGCGAGGTCAGAATCGGCAGCATCGGCAAGGAACACGGCGTAAAAGCCAGTAAAATGCCTAAGCCAAAGAACAGCAAAAGCCCATAGCCCAAAGAGCGTTCAAGCAGTTGGGCTGACCATTTCTGGTCTTGTGCTGCATAGGGTTCAGTTTGTGTGTTGGCTGATGCAGAGATTTCATCTGCTGTAGATTCTGAGGAATCCACTGTATTAAACAGGGTATTGTGTTGCAGTGATGAAGTATTCAGATCAAGTAAACGCTTTGCTCCTGATCCGGCAGCTTCGAATTGCACCAGACCGGACAAATCGGTCTTGAACTGAATGGTTTGTGGCGGATAACAGATCCGGTCTTTGGCACAGCCTTGCCAACTGACCTGATAGGATTGCCCCGCTTGAGTCGGGATCTGAAACTTTAACTGCTGATAATAAACCTGGGTATGTCCATAGTTATCATCATACAAATCTTCAGCGGGTGGCAACTCAAACGATACCGGCTGGTTGCCCTGCCAAACTTCAATTTTATGCTGATACAGATAATAGTTGTCCGGAATCTGCCAGCTCAGTTCAGCCTGCTGCTGACTGGTGGAGATCACGCTCACAGGAAAAGCCTGCTCGGCAGACAACAATGCCGTTTCCGCCTGAGCAGGACTGCTGAACAAGGTGCTTCCCAAAATAACCGGGGCAAGCATTTTCCCCCAGGTCGGGAACTGCGAGTATTTCATCATTTGTGAGTTGAATAACTTAGAACAGCACAGAGAAACCTAGGCCTGAGAAGTAGCTTCGATCTGCACCATCCAGATCTACACCGACATTCGCATCTAACTGGACACGATCGTTTAAAGCATACATGACCCCGGTACCGAGTGCGTATTGATTATCGACACTTTCCGCTTTACGGTAAATCAGTTCAGAATAACCTGACCAGCGATCAGTAATGCGGTAGCCTAGAGAAGGAATCGCAGACACTGCCCAGTTGCTGTCCTGCCATTCATAACGCATGGTCAATGCGGTACTGACCAAGTCATTATATTGATACGACACGACAGAACCCAAGCTGTAAATATCTTCTTCATTAGTGAAACCGACATTGCCTGTTGCAATGATGGCTTCGGCCAGCAAAGCCATACTGAGTTTGTCATCATCCAAATCAATGGCCTTTTTCAGACCAATACTAACATCGCCCAGACCATCATCTTCTTCGGTCTGGCCATTGGATTTCACTTGGGTCCAGGTCGGGCCAGCCCAACCTAAACGCAATTCCAGATCATCACTGAGTCCGGTACGTAACAACATATCTGCACTGAGTGTGGTCGCGGTCTGATCGCCCGACTTGCTATAACGCGCTGTAGGCAAGCCTTGCTCCCAAGCGACATTTCCGACTGGAGTAATTCCAGTACTGAGACCCTCACCTGGTCGATCAAATTCAAAATCTGCTGCGAAAAGCTGTGCACTACAACCGGCCAGTGCAATCAAACCCAAGGTTTTTAATGTTGTCATGTTGGAGCTCTTTATTAAAATTTAACTGAGTTCTTTGGTCATTTTTGCGCCATGCTTGCGAAGCAGTTCTAGCGTCTGTTTTTCTTCATCCAAGGCTTCTGACCAGTTGATTTCATCAAAATCACAATCAAAGAATAGATCACTAATTGAAGATAAAATAGTCATGTCATCTTCATCTTTGCTATTTGGATCGACTTTTTCATCCAGTAAACGCTGTACAGCTGGCGCGCATGCGGCACTTGCGGCATCCCAGAGTGGACCATAAATTTCTTCTGCATCCCACAAATGCAGATTCACTTTGGCCTGGATCAGTTCTTCCAGAATCTGTAAATGTACCGCCAAACGTGCCTGTTTCTCCTCTTCTGAAAGTGGTGTTCCGGCTTCATACAGCTCACACACTTCTTCCCACCATTTAAACAGGCCATCTGACCAGACCGAAATCACCGGGCCTTTGTCATGATCAATAAAATTCGGGTTGAGTCCATCTGCCAGCAGCTGTTTGACCTGGTCCAGATTTAATTCTTCGAGTGCTTGCACAAAAAGTTGTTGTTGCGCAGTTAACATGATGGAGCTCACTTTGATTCGTTTTCGACTATTATGCCGAATAAAGCAGGATTTGTTGTGCTTCTCATAACTATATTTTTGTTTAATACGAAAAAAGCCCCGCAGGGCTTTTTCAAATCGGTTCGGCTTAGTCTTCGATATCCGCAGTATCTGTGTCTGCTAGTTCGAGAGCACCAGGACGAACATTGTCTTTTTTCTCGATCACATGTTCCAGACTACGTTTTAGTCGGTCAATTGCACCATGGATCGCAGTATCGACATTATGGCCACGATGATTGACTACGACAGGTTTCAAGCCTGCAGGACGCGCTTCAATCATACAGCGAATATCGTCATCGCCGCCTTTGGCGCCATTTTCATCACTGAGATGGACTGAAAAATGGGTAATACGCTCGCTGTGGCGCTGGAATTCTTGATTTAATTCTTCCCGTACATAAGTAATTAAACGATCACTATTCTGAATGTGGTTATCGGTACGAAGTTCAATATTCATATATTACCATCCTCAATCTTTGTAACTTTTGAGTGCAAAATTTTTTATCTTGGCACGTTTGTAGCTTGCTGTTTCGCATCGCATTTCACTTCTTCAAATGATTGGAATAACACCCTCCATTTTGAATGATGAACACATTTTTGAGTCTGCAGAATCGTGTCCTTATATCTTGAATATCGGCTGTATCTGGGAAATATGCAAGTGATATTTTGGTTTTTTAGCAAAAGAATAATCGATTGTGACAACTGCTTACTCAGCTCAAAAATGCAGGATTTTTCAAACGGCAATTGCGCAACTCTTCACACGATTTAATTTGAAATGTTTTTTGGCCAGACCGATAAATTGCTTAAATAACACGCGACCAGAAAACCTAAAAAAAAGAAATTAAAAGTATTTTTTTATGAAAATTAGCTCACTTTTATCTAATAATTTTTCTTATAAGATCAGCGCCTAGTCAGCCTTACAGTCCTGAAGAGATCATATGCTTTATCATTGTTTAGTTGCTTTTGCAGAACCGGGAAAAATACTCTTTCGTCATTCGAAAATAATAAACTGCAAAAATGATTTTCAATTGAAATATAAGACCGATCACTCTTATTTTACGATGCCGAAAATAGGCCTATAAAACGACCGTCATTTGAGATTTTAAAACTAACCTCATTACACAAACAGAACAAAGCTGTTCAGCCTCAGGCCCAAATTAATTACTAAACAATCTGTATATCCCCACCTATTTTTTACTGATTTTCTAAGTTAATCATCGTAAATTGAAGTGATTTTATATTTTTAGTTATACATTCAGTCTTTTAAGGCGCTACATATTCAACTTTATTAAAAAAATAATGCTTTAGAAAAGCATCAGCGAAAGACAATGAAAACTGAGGAAGATGATCGTCTGCATTCAACTGATGAGGACTGAAATATATTTAAGTCAGCGATCACTTTTAACTTTATTTTTACTTATTAATCTGTATGCTTATTCTGCTTTCTCGGGGGGATAGATTTAAATGAAATTTACACAACTTGCGGCACTTTGTGCATTGGCTTCAACTGCAGCATTTGCTCAAGCAAAACCAGTTTGGCAGGACTTTAGCATTACAGGTCTTTATGGTGAAAACTATAAATCACCATTTCTCACTCAAGATGAAAAGCTTGATCAAACAACAGTTACTGCTGAATATGCGGCAGGTTTAAAATATGGTGATTTCTTTGCTTTCGCTGATCGTACTAACAATGATCCAGAAGGTAATAGTACCTATTTTGAGGTTGCACCGCGTTTAAGCTTAAGTGCAGTTTCAGGAACTAAACTTGAAGTTGGTCCAATCAAGGACGTACTCGTTGCGACAACTTGGGAAGGTGGCGAAGGCTTTAATAACTATTTGTATGGTGTTGGTTTTGCTTTAAATGTTCCATATACAAATTATGCAAATGTGAACTTCTACAAAGCTGAAAATGATGGCAGTGAAGATGATTATCAAATGACGATCACTTACGCAGTCCCATTTAAAATTGGCGGTGAAGAGTTCTTGGCTGATGCATTCTTAGACTGGTCAACAGCTGAAAAGAATGGTCACGCAAGTGAGTTAAACTGGACATCTCAGTACAAATGGAATGTAGGCAAACACATTTCTCCAGAAACAAAATTGTATGTGGGTATTGAACATTCAGTTTGGAATAACAAATATGCCATTAAAGGCTTAGATCAAAATGATGTTAGTGCATTGGTTAAATACCATTTCTAATTGATGTATGATCAAAAGCAGAACTCCGGTTCTGCTTTTTTTTAAACTGTGATTTCAGATCAACCTTACCAGAACAAGAATATGCCTGATTTTGACATTCGACCTGCGACCGAACATGATCTTGAAACCATCCTCAAGATTTATAATCAGGAAGTACTCTATGGTACTGCGACCTGGAACAGAACAGCCTTTGATTTGAACTATTTCAAAATCTGGTTTAAGCAGCTTAAAAATCAGAATTTCCCGGTTTTTGTGGTTGAAGATACGCGAAATCAGGTCATTGCTGGCTATGCCTGTTATGATCAGTTTCGTAGTATTCAGGGCTTTCAACAGACGGTAGAACATTCCATCTTTTTAAATCCAGATTATGCAGGACAAGGTTTAGGTTCTAAATTATTGCAGTATTTAATTGAACAGGCTCAAGTACAGAAATTGCATATCATGGTCGCAGCGATTGACTCTGAAAACACCTCATCGATTCGTCTGCATGAAAAACTGGGTTTCGTTCAAACTGCCTATATGCCGCAAGTCGGACAGAAGTTTGGGCAATGGCGTGATTTGGTCCTCTTACAACTGAATCTGGATCAAGCTTGATTCATTCTTAGTTTAAAGCTATTCCAGAACTGCTTTCTGGACACTCCTCTTTAGCTTTTTAATACTTGGCCATCACGATATTTTGTTGTTATCCAGTTTAATAAGCACAAGTTCTATTTACTTATACGAGCGGCTATGTTTTATTCAGCTCAAAATCATACTGAATAACACCATGTATAAATCTCTATTGTCTATTGGTCTTTTAAGTTTAAGTATGCTCACTTTTGCTGATTCAGACTTTGAAAAAGAATTGCGTTCAGGCTGTAGCCAAGTGCAAAGCTATGCAAATAATGGCAAGAAATTCTACGACCAAAAACAATATCAAAAGGCCATAGCGCAATTCAAACAACAAGCCGCCTGGTCATCTTTTTGTGCGATGAATGTAGAAGACGGTGGTACAGCTTTTTCTGAGCGTGATATCACCACGGCATTTAATAATGTTGGCTTAAGTTATGTCAAGCTTGGAAAGCCGCAATGGGCACGCGCCTGGTTTTCCGTTTTTCCGAATGCTAAAGCCAGCCAGTTCAATCTAAAACAGTTGCCTGCACCAGAAAAACCGAAGAATCTTGCAGGCAAATATGTCCGCTATGCAGGTTTTGGCCAGTGGAATACGATGGAAGTTAAACGGGCTTCGAATGCCTACCAAATTGAGTTTAATGGACTCTATATGGGTTTGCGCAGTCTGATTTATGGACCAAATATAGGAGAATTTTCAACCCGGATGCCATTGAATAAAGCTCAGACCAATTACAGCGTAGAAGATTGCAAAATTGATTTGAAATTTCAGTTTAACGCTCAAATTGGACAACAGATTGCGGTGAATAGCAGCAATCCGATGTCTTGTGGTTTTGGACATAATGTCTCGGCAGAGGGTGCATACTTAAAAGTGGAGTAGCGCTTTTGAGCTTAGACACTCTGAGTGATTTTGCAATGGTGGATCTGATTGGAAGTGAATATCATTGTAATTTTTCAATTCAATCAAACTATTGAAACTTCAGAAGAAGTTATATCTAGCCTAATTATTTTTTGTTATATACTCAAATGACTAAAAATAATTTTAAAAGCTAAAAATTTGGATTCCAACTTACTCACATTAGGTAGTTTTATTACTAGCTTAGGCACATTGATTGTTGCAGTATTTGCACTTCATTCTTGGAAAAAACAGTTTAATAAAAGCCTACAACGAGATTTTGTTTTAGATGCATTAGATACTGTACATGAAGTCTCTGCATTGAATTTTAAAATCGTTAACAAATTCAATTATGAAACAGAAAAAGATAATAATTTTCTACTTATATCAGAATATTATTTGAATCCGATACCTGCTAACTATCAAAATTTACTAGAGTCATTAGGACATAGTATGGTTAATTTGGAAAAGGTTTTAAATCGTTTAAGCAAAATCCAAAATGATGAATATTTTGATACACTTTCAGAAAAATACATTGAAACTATATCTGAAATTTACATGTTTTTTGAGTCTGATGAACTAATTGGACTTGATCATCCCGATATAATCAAAATGAGTGAAAAAGGTTGGACTACATCATGGTTAGATAAAGCCTTTGATAAAGAGCGAGTGTTAGAATTTCAGATTGAAGAGTATTTATTAAAACTATTAAAAATCTAAAGAGAGTTTCCCTCTCCTTTTAGGCATAGGTATCTACACATCTATGAGATACCTAATGCCATTGTGGCTATCTCATTGAGTTCATCTATTGAATATTCCGAGAGCAGTTGAAGAGTGTTCAGTAAAATCGAAAGCCCTGCCAATAAGGCAGGTGCACTTTCCAACCTACCTCTTTTCTGCTGCCGACCTGAAAGACGGGTGAGAAATACACGAATTTTCTGATGGTGTTCATCTTCAGAACGCTGGATTCGCCAAGTTAAAACACAAGCCATACAGCTAATCAGTAACCGCCTTAAAATGGCTTCAGGTCTGGTCTGAAGCCATGCTTCAATATCATGACCTGCCTGCTTGAGCAGCTTGAAATAGCATTCAATTGTCCAGCGCCAGTAATACCAGGTCGTCATCTCTACCGTAGTAATCTCTGATGGAACATTGCTGATTAGTGACCATCTTGCGACGGTCTTATCCTGATCATCTTTCACTACGGCAACAATTAATCTGGCTTCAATCGCACTCCCTGGCTGGGGAGCAACCCGTTGGCCTGAATCGTCATTTCTCTTCGGTTTTGCTGCACGTGTTATCCGGATAGCAGTTTCTCCCACATGCAACATATGCCGGTTTCCTTTATAGGCAATCGGCTGGACCTGCTGCGTTTCTACTCGTTCTGCGGCTTCTGCAACTTTGCATGTTTTGCCCTGATGCTCAATTCGATGGCCTTCTTTCGCCCGAATCAGCCATTTAAAACCCTGGCTGCTCATTTCCCTTAGGTGGGCAATGGAGTCACCTTCACGATCAATGATATGAACACATGTTTTCTCAATGGGATATTGTTCAATCACTTTGATTTGTTCGGTAAGTGAATCTAGATGAGATTTGCGCCCAGCAGAGTGTTGACTGAATGTGGAATAGCAGCCTGAGGCATCTGATAGTGTCTGCGCCAGTGGCGCAATAGGTAGTCCCGAGGCTGCATCAACCAGCAGACTGCTTTGCAATTCATAGCCTGAATCATATTGATGGGTTCTTTGCAGGCGCTGAATTTTATGATGGTGTTTCACATACTGTAGCTGAGACCAGTCATGAACAATCAATGCATATTGATGCGGTGATGCCTTGATCTGTTCACATGCAAGATGTTCAATTGGCTGGTTTAACTGACTAAAAGAGATTTTGTCATTATTCAGGAATCGCCAGACCGCTTGTGTGGTTGCGAAACTCGACTTTTGGGCAGAAGCCAGGTCTTTGATTGCCGGAGCAAGTGAAGCAAGAGGGTTCATATTGAGCTTTACAAGGCTGTTATAGCGCTTGACAAGACGCTGATCCAGGCCAGAGATGTTAAATTGAAGAGCATGCTCTTCAATTTAACGCAAAGTTCAGGAATTGTGTAGATACCTATGCCCATAGGGAGAGGGTTAGGGTGAGGGAAATTAAATTGCCACCAACTCCCGAATGCCTTTCTCCGGCATTTCACTACCCACACCTTGCGCCACAACCTGCCCACGTGCCATCACGGTATAACCATCGGCAAGTTCTTCAGCAAAGTCATAAAACTGCTCAACCAGCACAATCGCCATCTCACCACCATCCGCCAGTTTACGAATGACCCGGCCAATGTCTTTAATAATGGATGGTTGAATGCCTTCAGTCGGTTCATCCAAAATCAGCACACGCGGTTCAGAAGCAAGTGCACGTGCAATGGCAAGCTGCTGCTGCTGTCCACCGGATAAATCTCCCCCACGGCGATGCTTCATTTCGTCCAAGACAGGGAAAATTTCATAGAGATGCTCAGGCACTTTGCGTGTCTTTGCTCCTTTATATTTCGCCATACCAATGAGGATATTTTCCTCCACCGTCAGCGTTGAAAAAATATCTCGACCTTGTGGCACATAAGCCAAACCTTCACGTACACGCTGTTCAGGACTGAGTTTCGAAATGTCCTTGCCATCCAGCAAAATCTGTCCGGATTTAATCGGTAAAATACCCATCAGACATTTAAGGAGCGTGGTTTTCCCCACCCCATTGCGTCCAAGCACCACCGAACATTCACCCACAGGTGCAGTCAACGACACATCACGTAAAATATGACTGCCACCATAAAATTGATTGACGTCTTTGACTTCTAACATCGCAAGCTCCTTAACGCCCTAAATACTTTTCAATAACATCTTCATTGGCTTGTACTTCTGCCAATGTGCCTTCTGCCAAAATTGCCCCTTGCGCCAGTACCGTGACTTTTTCACTGATGGTGTCAATGAAGCTCATGTCATGCTCGACCACAACGAGGGTGTGATTTTTCTTGAGTTCTAAACACAGCTCCGCCGTGCGTTCGGTTTCGGCATCGGTCATGCCTGCTACAGGTTCATCAAGCAAAATCAGTTTTGGACGTTGCATCAGCAACATGCCGATTTCTAACCATTGCTTTTGACCATGTGACAGCAAGCCAGCAGGTTTATTAATGAACTCTTGCAGACGAATTTGAGTGAGGGATTCATCCAAGGCATTTTGTGCATCGGGATCGAGTTTGCTAAAGAAACTCTTTTTCACCCGTTTGTCTTTGGGTGCAGCAAGTAACAGATTTTCCATGACGGTGAAATTTTCAAACACGGTCGGTTTTTGGAACTTACGCCCAATGCCTGCTTCGGCAATTTGTTCAGTGCTCATTTTGGCTAAATCGTAGTTTTGCCCAAAAAATGCTGTGCCTTCGGTTGGTCGCGTTTTACCGGTAATCACATCCATGAGGGTGGTTTTACCTGCCCCGTTCGGCCCGATGATGCAGCGTAATTCCCCTTCTTCAATGTAGAGCGACAAATCATTTAAGGCACGAAAAGCATCAAACCAGACGCTGACTTTTTCCAGATACAATGCAATGCCATGGGTAAAGTCCGCGCCTTGTTCTTTTGGGCGACCATAGCCTTCAGAAGCATGACCACCATGCGGTTGCAGGATCTCGCTCATTCGCTACGCTCCTTTTTAAAACGGTCAAACAGACCAATAATGCCTTTTGGCAGGAAGATGGTCACTACAATAAATAACGTACCCAAAATCAACAGCCATGCTTCAGGATAAGCCGAAGTAAAATAGGTTTTTACTCCATTGATTAAGCCTGCCCCAATCAATGGACCAATCAGCGTGCCACGTCCACCCGCTGCCACCCAGACTGCCATTTCAATCGAGTTCACCGGGTTCATTTCACTTGGGTTAATAATGCCGGCTTGTGGCACATACAGTGCCCCTGCAATGCCTGCAATCACCGCAGATAGCACCCATGCCGAGAGCTTGTACCACAAGGTACGGTAGCCCAAATATTGCAGACGGTTTTCGCTGTCACGAATTGCACCGAGTACACGGCCATAAGGTTTATTCATTAAATGACGTAAACCAATAAAGCACAGCAACAATACCAAAGCGGTGATAAAGCACAAACTTGCCCGCATCGATGCCGAGGTAATGTCCAGGCCTAAAATGGTTTTAAAACCGGTAAAGCCGTTGTTGCCACCAAAGCCGGTTTCATTACGGAAGAAAAGTAATGCAGCGGCAAAAGTCATAGCTTGGGTAATAATCGAGAAATACACGCCTTTAATTTTGGAACGGAAGGCAAAGAAGCCGAAAATAAAGGCGATGATGCCCGGCACTAATACCACCAATACCAATGACCAAAGGAAGTATTCCGTACCGACCCAAAACCATGGCACTTCCGTCCAACTAAGGAAGCGCATAAAGTCAGGAATGCCATCCCCTGCAGACTGGCGCATTAAGTACATCCCAAAGGCATAACCGCCAAGGGCAAAGTACAAACCATGTCCTAAACTTAAAATTCCGGCATAGCCCCAAACTAAATCCAGTGCCAAAGCGACCAGAGCCAAACACATGATTTTGCCAATCAAGTTGACCCAATACGCAGATAAATGCAGGGTTGAATCGGCAGGTAACAGGTGTAACCATGGCAATGCCAATAAAATGGCAAAGCATACGGCAATCGCAATGCCACTATGCGGTTTGTCGGATAATAATTGTGTAATCTTCATGTGCTTACTCCACAAAACGGCCTTTGATGGCAAACAAACCTTGTGGACGTTTTTGAATAAACAAAATCACAAGCACCAAGAGAACAATTTTTGCCAGTACTGCACCAATGCCAATTTCCAAGGCGGTACCGCTAATACCCAGACCAAGCGCTGCAAGGACTGCACCCCACACCTGACCTACACCACCGACAACCACCACCAAGAAGGCATCAATGATGTAGTTTTGACCCAAGTCAGGACCAACATTACCCACTTGTGCCAAAGCACACCCAGCAAGTCCGGCAAGTCCAGAACCCAAACCAAAGGCCATCATGTCGATACGACTAGAACGAATCCCCACTGCACGTGCCATTTGACGGTTTTGCGTCACCGCACGTACAAACAAACCAAAACGGGTTTTATTCAGTAGGTAAACCAACAACAAAAGCACTGCAATGGTGAAGACAATAATCGCAATACGGTTATACGGCAGCATTAAACTTGGGGTAATGGAGATCCCGCCTGATAGCCACGAAATATTCGACACTTCGACATTTTGCGCACCAAAAGTCATGCGTACCAATTGCATCAAAATCAGGCTGACCCCAAAGGTTGCAAGCAAGGTTTCAAGTTGACGACCGTATAATGGACGAATCACGGTACGTTCAATCAACATACCGATCAGTCCACTCACCAAGAATGCCGCAGGAATCGCGGCGATTAAGTACCACTCGACATAGCTACCCAAATAGCTTTTAAACAGACTTTGCACCACATAAGTAGTATAGGCGCCAATCATAATGAGCTCACCATGCGCCATATTGATGACACCGAGCAAACCATAAGTAATGGCTAAACCGAGTGCTGCAAGCAGTAAAATACTCGCAGTACTCAGCCCTGAAAATAAATGCCCAGTCCATTCACTGGCTTGAATCCGGGTTTTAATACTGCTTTTCGCTTCAAGCAAAGCCGCTTTCAGCTCAGAATGGATATTCGGCTGTGTCAGCTCATTGTCGATCATCGCCAAGACATCGGGACGATTGGAGTCTTGCAAGGCTTTCGCCGCTTGAATTTTAACTAAGACATCTGCATCTTGATAATCCAGACGCGCTTTAAGCTGGGCCAAACGGGCTTTGACTTTGTTATTTTGTTCGTTCAAATACAGGGCATTGATGTGAGCAACATTCAGCTCTGCCAAGTTGCTTTCATAAATATCAATCGCTTCTAAACGCTCGGAAGCATCTTCAGATTTGAGTTTTCTTTGTGCCAAACCAAAGTTGAGCGCTTTACGCAAGGTATTCACCAAAGTCACTTGTGATAAGTCACTCGGCCAATCTGCAACAATGCCTAGACTCGGATAGCTGAGTAATTTTTCGTCCGATTCTAAAATATAGGTTTGACCATTAGCCCCACTATAAAGCTGCTCGTTTTCAACATATTCTGCAAGCTGATCTAACTGCTCAATACTGCCCGGCCATTGCTTCAGTAAAGCACGGCGCTGGGCAAAATCACCTTGCACAAATTGCTGGATTGCATCTTGTTGTATTGCTGCAGTCAATGCAGTGCTATTTGAGGATTGTTCTGCTGATACCAGTTGCACACAAATAACCTGTACAAATACCAGAAAAATAGCGGCGATATTCACGCGAATATTCATTATATTCACCCCTATTCCATTGGAAATTTTCCGTGGAGAGTAAGAAAAAAATCAGAGGACACCTGCCACGGCTGTGGCAGGCAAAAGATAGCAGTTATTTCGGAATGTACGGGCTCCAAGGCTGTGCCTGGATGGCTTGTGGCGTTTTATAGACCACATCAAACTGTCCATCGCCACGAATCTGACCAATCATGACTGGCTTGTGTAAGTGGTGATTCGTCGCATCCATTTTTAAGGTATAGCCGGATGGGGCTTTGAATTCCTGACCTGCCATCGCTTCACGGACTTTATCGACCTCTGTAGAACCTGCTTTTTCAACGGCTTGCTTCCACATGTTAATCCCGACATAAGTTGCTTCCATTGGGTCATTGGTCACCAGTTTGTCAGCATTTGGCAGTTTGAATTCCACCGCATACTGCTTCATTTTGTTGGTGAATTCGGTATTGACCGGATTCTTCACTGACATGAAATAGTTCCATGACGCCAAATGACCCACTAATGGCTTGGTATCAATACCACGCAGTTCTTCTTCACCTACCGAGAACGCCATCACTGGAATATCAGAAGCTTTAATGCCCTGATTACCCAGTTCACGATAGAATGGTACGTTGGAGTCACCATTGATGGTTGAAATCACTGCGGTCTTTTTACCAGCTGCGAATTTTTTCACATTGCCGACAATGGTTTGATAGTTGCTATGACCAAATGGCGTGTACTCTTCCATGATGTCCGCATCAGCCACGCCTTTAGACTTTAAGAAAGCACGTAAAATCTGGTTGGTTGTACGTGGATACACATAGTCTGTACCGAGCAGAACAAAACGCTCCGCTTTACCGCCCTCTTCGCTCATCAAGTATTCCACGGCTGGAATGGCTTGCTGATTAGGTGCAGCACCGGTATAAAAAATATTTTTGGATTGTTCCTGGCCTTCGTACTGTACAGGATAGAACAATAAGCCATTCAGCTCTTCAACCACTGGTAAGACAGATTTACGTGATACCGACGTCCATGCACCGAAAATTACCGCGACTTTGTCTTGGGTAATCAGCTGACGTGCTTGCTCTGCAAAAAGTGGCCAGTCTGATGCTGGATCGACCACCACAGGTTCCAGTTTTTTACCCAGTACCCCACCCTTGTCATTGATTTCCTTAATCGCCATTAAGGCCGTGTCTTTCAGTGAGGTCTCAGAAATTGCCATGGTGCCGGACAATGAATGCAGGATCCCGACTTTAATCGTATCGCCGCTATCTGCGACTTTGCTTTCCGCGGCCGGGGCTTCTGCTTTTTCAGCAGATTTTGAACACCCCGTTAATGCAACAGCCCCTGCCATGGTTGCGGCTAAAATACTTTTTGAAAATAAATTGCGTTGGAACATCAGATTTTCTCCAAACTTTATGATGGTGCATTTTTCATGCTTGTCTTGTTGTACATCTGGATGGAGTGATTCAATTTCTGTGCCAAGGCTTCAAAAAATAAAAAAAATTAATTTAACTGATCTCATTATTCGTACTATGAATCATGAATTTAGTCATACTAAAAAGAATTAAACCTGTATTTAAATGCTGTATCCGAGCTTAACTCTAAGTAGGTCGCGCAAAGAGCAATGAAAACATAGCAGAAGTGAGATAGAAGATGATGTACAAATAAAGTGCAGCACCTTGAATATTTTTTGTACTGTTTTAAAACAAAAAATCCCGCGCTTGCGGGATTTTTTACTGCTTAAATTCGATAGTTTAAACCACCAAATCTGCCAGATTACCTTTTTGCTCCAACCAGTCTTTGCGGTCACTGGCACGCTTTTTCGCCAAAAGTTTATCCAGTAACCCTGCGGTATGATGAGCATCATCCAGATCCAGTTGCACCAGACGACGCGTGTTTGGATCAAGCGTGGTTTCACGTAACTGACTGGCATTCATCTCGCCCAGACCCTTGAATCGGGTGATTTGCGGATTCTTGGTTTTGCATTTTTTCAGGATGCTATTCAGCTCATCTTCATCCAAAGCGTAGTGCACATCTTTATTGTCATCAATACGGAATAATGGCGGCATCGCTACAAATAAATGCCCTTCCTCGACCAGTGTAGGAAAATGCTTTACAAACAAGGCACACAGCAAAGTCGCGATATGCAAACCATCCGAGTCGGCATCCGCCAGGATACAGACCTTGCCATAACGCAGTTCAGACAAGTCATCCGAACCCGGATCAACGCCAATGGCAATCGCAATATTGTGTACTTCCTGCGATGCTAGAACTTCGTCAGAAGAGACTTCCCAAGTATTCAGGATTTTTCCACGAATTGGCATAATCGCCTGGAAGTTCTTATCACGCGCCTGCTTGGCCGAACCACCCGCAGAATCCCCTTCCACAATAAACAGTTCTGACTGATCCAGATCATGGCCTACACAGTCCGACAGTTTCCCCGGCAAGGTTGGACCCGCGACAATTTTCTTACGTTCTACTTTTTTCGCTGCTTTGAGACGGCGACCGGCTTTGGAAATGGCCATTTCTGCCAGTTGCATGGCGATGTCAGAATTCTGGTTCAACCATAATGCAAAGGCATCTTTGGCAATATTCTGCACAATTCCAGCTGCTTCACGGCTCGATAGACGTTCTTTAGTCTGACCTGAGAATTGCGGCTCCTGAAATTTCAGCGACAGGATATAATTGACGCCGTCCCAGACATCTTCGGCAGAGAGTTTCATATTCCGCGGCAGCAAATTACGCAGTTCACAGAATTCACGCATCGCATCGGTGACGCCTGAACGCAGACCATTCACATGCGTTCCGCCTTGTGCGGTCGGAATCAGGTTGACATAAGATTCCTGGACGCTTTCACCCCCTTCGACATTCCAGCAAATTGCAAATTCTGCGCTGGCACGTTCCGCATCGCCTGTGGCAACAAACGCCGGTGCCGGAATAATTTCACGGTCTTCCAGCTCGTCCATCAAATAATCAACCAGACCATTTTCAAACTGCCAGGTAATCTTTTCATCATTGATCTGATCAACATAATTGATCTGTAAACCCGCCGCCAAAACAGCTTTGGCTTTGAGATTATGTTTTAACGCTTTTAAGGCAAATTTAGGCGAATCAAAATATTTGGCTTCAGGCCAGAATTGTACCGTAGTTCCTGATACCCGTTTCGGTGCCTTACCTGCCAGCACTTCAAGCGGTGCAACCGGTTCGCCATTTTCAAAGGCCATTTTATACAGATTGCCCTGACGCTGAACTTCAACCTCTACCCGGGTCGAAAGCGCATTGACAACTGAAATCCCGACGCCATGCAAACCACCGGAAAACTGGTAGTTATCGGTGCTGAACTTACCGCCGGCATGCAGTTTGGTCATGATAATTTCAATACCGCTCTGGCCGTATTCAGGGTGAATATCCACCGGCATCCCACGGCCATTGTCTTCGACTGATAAAGAACCATCTTTATAGACCGTGACGGTAATCTTGTTGGCATGTCCTGCCAGTGCCTCATCGACAGCATTATCAATCACTTCCTGTGCCAAATGGTTGGGACGAGAAGTATCGGTATACATGCCCGGACGACGACGGACCGGATCCAGACCAGATAAAACTTCAAGAGATTGAGCCGTATATTGAGACACGTTATTCGGTTTCCTTTTTTATGCAGTCCAATAAAAACTGTAAGACGAACGGAATTTTTTCCGCAAAATCATCCATCCCGTGACTGCCATGCGCTTCAGTCATCAGTATTGCAGGGGGATGCGCAGCACTATAATAACGATGTGCTTCACGATAATCCAAAACTTCATCGCCTTGTTGCAGCAGAACCAGTATTTTGTCTGCATCTTGTGCAACAGGCAGGGCCAATTGCTGGAGTTGTACCAGATCTGCTTCATCCAGACACCATTTCGGATGAACCTGATAAGGCAGTTGCTCATCAAATAGTTCACGAAACAGTTGCCATGGTCGCATTGCCGGATTGATCAGTACAGCAGGCACAGCATGCTGTGCGACCAGATGTGTCGCATAAAATCCGCCGAGACTGCTGCCCAGTAACGCCACATCATGCATCGATTCAATCAGGCCAGAAACATACGCAATGGCAGCGTTCGGTGACATGTTTAAATCGGGTAAATGTACCTGAATTTCAGGATACTTTGCACAGTAATGTTGCAGCAATTTCCCCTTGATCGAGTTCGAATTACTCTTAAAACCATGCAAATAAATGATATTCATGAACTACCAACAAAAAACCCATCAATCATCAAAATTTAATTTAAATAATGTGAAGTACACTACGTTATAAGACCAGTTAATTGCTTAAATTGTCTGACAAAAAAGCTCAAAATCTTCTCTCATTCTCGTTATTTTAAGCTGAGACCCTCAAAATCAGGAAACTCAACAAGAAAAAGAATTTATACCGCGAAGTTCTTTAAAAAGAAAGATGGCACCACATGCGGCTCATTGAAAGGACAGGATCAGATGCCAAGTTTGACACCGTTACATGAAACCTATTGTCGATGGGACCGAACCCCGCCGAGTCAGGCCGATGTACTGGAAGGTCTGGCGCAGCTGGTGACGATGCGCTTTAACGATGTGGTTCAGGAGCTGATCAAGAGTATTCAACGCGAAATCTTAATGAGTATTTTTGGTTTAAGTGAAAATAATTCAGAAAAAATTCAGAATATTCCGTCGATTGTGCGGCTCTATCAAATGTCTTATGACATGCTGTTTCATTACGGCAATACCCTGATTGCCCCTGCTTTGCGCCAGATTATTGAACGCTTTCCTAAACTGCATAATAAACCGCTGACACCTTCCTTGCATTTCCTGGTCAGTGTCTTAAATGGCATTATCGGGGATTATCTGCTGAAATATCAGAATCCTCTGGCCTTGCCGATGGTGATCTATGACCATTATGGCTCGCTGCAAAAAGGTGAGCTAAGCGGTCGTATTACTTTGTTTGTACATGGCTTATGCATGAACCATTTAGACTGGTCAAATCGCAAATATGAGGGCATTGGGGCAAAATTACTGGCGCAGCGTGACCGCAATACCATGCTCTATCTGAATTACAATACTGGACGCCGGATTTCTGCCAATGGTCGAAGTCTGGCGAATACCTTACAGGATCTGATTGCTCGCAATCCGAGAATTACCAGTATTGACCTGATCGGGCATAGCATGGGTGGTCTGGTCTCTCGTAGTGCGCTGTTTTATGGCAAGCAGAATGTCTATAGCTGGGTCAATATGGTGGAAAATCTAGTCTGTCTGGGTTCACCGCATCATGGTGCGGTACTGGAACGTTTTGGTTTTAGCTTGCAGGACAAACTCGGACATTTTCCATTGATCCGGTTGCTTGGCCATCTGGTCAATATTCGCAGTAACGGTATTCTGGATTTACGCCATGGTAGCGTCCGAGATGATGACTGGGAGCATAATCCGCTTCGGATCGGCTTTATGGACGATCACCGTAAACCTGCCCCGATTCCATCTCATATCGATACCTATCTGGTCGCCGGCACCATCGAGTTTGAAAACCGCAAGAACAAGACCTTGCATGTGATTGGCGATTATCTGGTCAGTATTGAAAGTGCTTTGGGCGAGCATCCCAATCCGCGCTTTCAGCTCAAAGTCCCAGATGCAAACAAGGCGATTTTCTATGGCCTGAACCATTTTGAAATTCAGTATCATCCGCTGGTGGCCGAGCAGGTGGCGCGCTGGTTCTATCCAAGTGTAGAAGATGAAGCCTTTGATCAGATTCATGAATATGTGATGGATCTGGACAGTCTGGAAGGCATTGCCCTGACCTAAACTTAAGCAAAATAAAAAAGCCCTCGATTGAGGACTTTTTTTAAATGCGGAATTAATATTTATCTCTGAGTCGTTTAACCGCTACGGTTTTATATTTACGCAGCAATTGCCATAAACTGACCAGCAATAAAATACTAAAGAAGATCAAAGACCAGACAGGCAAGGATTGACCCAAGAAGGTCCAGTCAATCGCGGCACATTCCCCTGAACCATTTAAGACCTGTTGCAGTACAGACCGCATCGGCAGGGTTTCCAGCCAGTATTCCAGACCGGGACCGCAGCTCGGCACCTGATCCGGTGGCAGGTTCTGTAACCAGACATGACGCGCAGCCACGCCCACAGACCACAAAATACTGAGCGAACCCAGCAAGGCATACAGCCGCTTCATGAGATTAGATGCGGGATTATGCAGGAATGCGATCAGTGAGATGATCCCGAGTCCGATTAATCCAACACGCTGAAACACACAGAGCGGACAAGGCGCCAGACCTTGTACATGCTCAAGATATAAGGCAAATGCCATGCCGATGACAGCAGCCAGAAACAACATACCACTCACGAAGCGATAACCCCATTGCATGGTGAATCCTCTTATTTTTTATCGATATTGGGCTAAATAATCAGCAAAACTGACGCTGCTATCTTGCTCGAGTTGCTGTTGCTGCTGCAATGACTTTTGTGACATTTCTTCAAAATAAGCCAGTGTTTCCGGACTGAGCTGATGTTCCTCATAGACACTGCTATGTTGCTGGGCCAGATGTTGGCCAAAATGCCACATACCGCCCTGTTCACGTGTATCACCCACCACCAAGGCAGACAAGGTGGCATCGACTTCATCGACCCGGATCATCATGGTTTTTAATGCATCGGTATAGAGAGTACTGTCATAGGCCGAATTTAACAGCTTGGCCAAGGGATGCATGCGCTGCAAATGTATGGCACACCAATCCTCAATCGGATAAGACTGGCCATTTTCCATAATTGCGGCATTTGGCGCACGACCACGGTTCACTACTTCGGCCTGATTCTGCTCAATAATATCCTGTTCATCACTGAGTAGTGCCGGACTATCTTGCAATAAACAGTACAAGGCTACCACTTCAAGGAAACCGGCCGTATCTTCATTAATGCCAATCGGGCTGTATGGATTGACATCGACTGCGCGCAGCTCGACATAGGCAATCCCACGATTTTCCAGTGCCTGTGACGGGGTTTCACCCGCGAGTGGCACCTGTTTCGGGCGCACTAAGCTGTAATATTCATTTTCGATTTGCAACACATGATCATTGATCTGGATCGGCTGGCCATTGGCATCATCTAGTCCCAGACGACTAAACGGTTTATACGGCGTTTTAACGGCTTTTTGCAGTCCGTCCAGATAGTCCTGCAAATTATTGTAGTGAATACCGAGCTGTTTCTGCGCAGAGTTTTGATAGCCAAAACGTCCCATACGCAGCGCGGTCGCATAAGGCGAATACAAAGTGCCTTTCACCAATGGCAGCAAGAAATGATCACGGCCAGTCATAAAGCACTGGCAGACTGCCGGACTGGCCCCGATCAGGAACATCACCAGTGGGGTCAGACGAATAAAGTTACGGATCAGGCCCATATAGCGATGGCTGCGATAATCCTGCAAGCTCAATGCTTTCAGCGCTTCGTCCTGTTCCTGCTGTTGCAGTGCCTCGAAGAGATGGTCCGGGAAAGACAGGTTGTAATGCACGCCTGAAATCGTCTGCATACGGCGGCCATAACGCACACCTAGACCATGACGATACAAGGTTTTAAACAGACCGATATTCGAGCTGCCATATTGTGCCAGCGGAATGCTGTCATCGCGGCTGTCCAGCATACATGGCATCGACAAGGGCCAGAGTTTTTCATCATTTTCCAGATGGCGATGCACAATCGCATGAATATCGCTGAGATAGTCCAGCGCTTTTTTAATACTGTCCTGTGGCGGAGTAATAAACTCCATCAACGCTTCAGAATAGTCTGTGGTGATATGTGGATGAGTCAAGGCTGAACCCAAGGCACGAGGATGCGCTGCCTGTGACAGGAAACCATCACTTTGCATACGCAAGCTTTCACGCTCGATACCACGCAACATGCCTTTGATGAGTGACGACTCGACCCAGGTCGGTAACACATTTTGGGAAGTCGATTCAGGTTGACTCATTACAATCTCGCTTAAGGGGGCTAAATTATTAAATTAAAATCATCGGTTTAATCAGTATAACGTGATTTCATGCCGGCACATGACAGGCTGCCTAGTTTTCAGGCAAACCATTGATTTTTAATTTGGCAAATTTTTAACACAAACTTCCTCTATAAGACATGGAAAATTTGTGATTTTATTAACAAATAGATGCTAATGAATTGTAAATATTATGAATTATCAAGATATTTTAGACTTCTGGTTTCATGCGGACAGCCAGCCATTATGGTTTAGCCAAAGTCATGAATTCGACCAAAGTATTGCACAGCAGTTCATGAGCACCCATCAGCAGGCAGCCCGGGCTGAACTTTGGGGCTGGCGTAAAACCGCAGAAGGCCGGTTGGCCGAAATTATTGTACTAGATCAATTTTCACGAAATTTATTCCGTGATTCTCCCCAAGCTTTCGCCCAAGACAGTCTGGCACTGGTCTTGGCTCAGGAAGCCATCAGCCTGAACCTGGATCAACAGCTCAGTCCGGAACAGCGTGCCTTTCTGTATATGCCACTTATGCACAGCGAATCCAAACTGATTCATGAATTCGCGTTAAAATTATTTCAGCGTCTGGGCAATCCGACCAATCTGGAATTCGAGAAAAAGCACAAGGTCATTATTGACCGCTTTGGACGTTACCCGCACCGAAACCAGATTCTGGGTCGTGACTCGACCGATGAAGAACTTACTTTCCTGACCCAGCCCGATAGCAATTTTTAAGATTTTTTAAGACCGGCTGTCTGGACTGGATCATTGCATCAGGAGATCGAACATGAAAAACATGCTACTGGGATTGAGTGTGATTGCTGCCATCAGCCTGACTGGCTGTGCAACCACACCATCAAAGCCCTTAACATTTGATCAGTTAGGTCGCTACAGTACCACTCCCCTCAACAGCAACACTTACCGTATCAGCTTTCAGGCGCGCCCCAATATGAGTTTTGGCACAGCTGAAGAAATTACCCTGCTCAAAGCCGCACAGACTACCGTACAAAATGGCTTTCAGTTCTTCAGGGTACTGAATGATCCAAGTAACCGTACTCAACAACCTCCACGGCAGGCCATCGTCTATCCGGCACCGAGCTTTTATCCGTACGGGTATTACCGCCGATATCCGGGGTTCTGGCCAGACCCATTCTATGACCGTCCCTATACCGTGACTCTGGATCCTGCCCAGGTGGCCTATACCATTGAATGCTTCAAGGCCAATCAGGCCCCTCAAGATGCCTTTGATGCCCGCTTGATTTTACAGTCACTTGGGGCTAAATATGGTTTAAGTCCATCCGGTGCAGTGCTGCAACCGCAACCGGCCAATCCCTCCTGACAGGATGATCTATGCAGACAGAGAGTATCTCCCCGAGCTTACAACGCAGTAAACGTTTCGCGACCATCGCCCTGGTGGTCGCCGTACTGACCTGGTTGGCATTGATGGTGGCAGCCAAACTGCTACCCGAATATGTCTGGCTCATTCATATTCTGATGCTCTCGGCAGAAGCGGGTGTGGTCGGTGGTCTGGCGGACTGGTATGCGATTACCGTACTGTTTCGTAACCCTTTTGGCAGATTGCCCATTCCCAAGTTTTTACGTGACCATACCGAAATCATTCCACGTAACAAGGCCCGTATTGCAGAGTCGATGGGCCGTTTTGTGCAGGAAAATTTTCTTTCTCCGCAAATTGTACAGCGCAGTCTGGACAGTACCGACCTGAGTCTGGCTGCAGGACGTTGGCTGGCCAATCCACAAAATAATGCCCAAGTGACTCAGGTCATTCAGCAGACGGTGCCTAAAATTTTTGAATTTGTCGGACAGGAACAAATTGCCGGATTTATCCAGAGCAACAGCGTGCAATGGGTCAAAAACACCCAGATCAATACTCTGGCCAGCGAAATGCTGCATGCCGTTCTGGACAATGATTTCCATCAGGATGTGCTACAGCGCGGACTGGATGTGGTGCATGCCTGGATGACCTCACATCCTGAACAAACCCGCGAGCTGACCCGTAACCTGTTTAAGGAAATGGGCGTGTGGAAACTGGCCAAAGGCGCCAGCTGGATCGGGATTGACGTGCAGCAACGCAGTATTGATTCTGTGATCGGGCGCGTTGAAGCCATGCTGGCCGATCCAGATCATCCGTGGCGACTTAAAATTGAGAACATGGGACATAGCTGGATGTTACAGCTGGCGGATAATGATAGTGAAGCCAGCCAGCGTCTGAATGAAACCAAAGATGCCTTACTGGATAGCCCACAAGTGCTGAATTTTATCAGCGGTGCCGTGGTGATTTTATGTGATGCAATCAAGGTAGATTTGCAAAAACCTGATTCGGGTATTGCGGAAAATCTCAGAATTGCCATTCAACAGGTCGGAGAAAATATTATCTCGAATGCCTCGGTACGTGAGCTGCTGAATAAACGTCTGAGCTCTATCGCGGTTGACCTGAGTGACCAATATAGTGAAAAAGTGATTCGTTTTATCAGCGAGCGCATTCACGAATGGGATTCAAGCGAGATGATCGACAAGATTGAAAATGAAGTCGGCGGCGACCTGCATATGATCCGGGTCAATGGGGTCGTGGTCGGTGCCTGTATCGGTCTGGTGCTCGGGATCATCCGGGCGGCGGTAGAGCATTTAATTTGAAGATAAACTGTTTTTCACAGCCCGACTTTTAAAATGCCCAAGAATTGACTCCAGCCAGATCAAATTTAAGATTTAAAAATGATCATTTAGGTGGCTGAGGTCCGGACATATCGACCAATAGCCCAGTGAATTTGCGTACGAACGGCAATAAGGTCACCACAATCGGAAAGGCAATCGCCCAGGAAATCATCCAGTTATGAAACCAGAGTGCCATAAATCCATCAATCCAGCCGAGATTACGCAGCATATTGATCATGGAAATGATGCCACTCATCAGGCAGGAAAGGATAAAAGGCACAATAATCAATGCCCATTTTGTAGGAAGTTTAGGAATATGACCGATAATGGTCGGACGTTGTGATGCAGCCACGACATGCTCTTTTTACTGTTTTCAGATGACTAATATAAGCCAAATTCTATACGGTGGAGCATTGTTTTTTTCATCTGAATCATTGAGCTTAAACTGGTTTTATTTTCACGGGATTAATCCGTTGATTTTCCCTTTCTTTAGTCAAAAACTTCTAACGAAGTGATCCTCTACTTTTTATTCCCTAGAAATGCTTTTACCTAAACAGCCTGAAATTTGCTATATTTGCTGTTTTTCTGCGATCTCTATTTTCGACTGATTATGAATACGGCAATACAAGCAGCTCTCGATCATGCAGTGCACACTTTACAGGCACAAGGCGTACTCCCATCTGACTGGAACAATACAAGTAATTTGACGCGTACCAAAGACCGAAGCCATGGTGACTTTGCGTCGAATATTGCCATGATCGCGTCGAAAGCTGCGGGTATGAAGCCACGTGATTTAGCGGAAAAAATTCTTGCTGCCCTGCCTGAAGTGGCGGATATCAGCAAGGCAGAAATTGCCGGTCCTGGTTTTATTAACTTCTTCCTGAATGCTGACCAGCGCTTTGCAGTCCTTGATCAAATTCAGGCACAACAGGCGACTTATGGTCGTACCCAGGTCAATGCGGATAAACGTATCCAGGTTGAATTCGTGTCTGCCAACCCGACCTCTAGCCTGCACGTAGGTCATGGTCGTGGTGCCGCGTATGGTATGACGGTTGCGAATTTGCTTGAAGCGACTGGTGCTAAAGTCGACCGCGAATACTATGTCAATGATGCTGGCCGTCAAATGGACATTCTGGCGACTTCGACTTATCTGCGCTACTTAGAATTAACGGGTCAGGAACTGGTGTTCCCGAAAAATGCCTACCAAGGTGACTACGTTAAAGAAATCGCGCAAAGCATTATTGACCAGGATGGCGATGCTTATGTCCGTCCTGTGGCCGACGTGTATAAAGATGTGCCTGAAGATGTACAGTTTGCAGCCGAATTAGATGCTGATGGCAATAAAGTCGTATTGTCTGGTGATAAAGAAAAACACATTGATGGTTTGATCTTTAATTCACAAGCGTTAATTGGCACAGGCTACCGCGTATTCTTGCAAGCCGCGCTTAAAGCAATCTTAGATGATATTAAAGATGACCTCGGCGAGTTTGGTGTAACCTTCAATCAATGGTTCAGCGAAGAATCATTGACAGACAAAATTGAAGAAGCCTTACAGACTTTAGACCAGCGTGGTTTCCTGTATGAACTGGATGGCAACATCTGGTTTAAATCCACTGCATTCGGTGATGAAAAAGACCGTGTCGTAAAACGCCGTAATGGTCAGACCACCTACTTCGCATCTGACATCGCTTATCACCTGAACAAGTTACAACGTGGCTATACCGATATCATCGATATCTGGGGTTCGGATCACCACGGTTATATCGCACGTGTAAAAGCGGCCATTGATGCGTTGGGCTATGACTCGAAAAAATTAACGGTTCTTCTGGTTCAGTTCGTGAGCCTATGGCGTGGCGGCGAGATGGTACAAATGTCATCTCGTTCAGGTCAGTTCGTGACCTTGCGTGATTTGCGTAAAGAAGTCGGCAATGATGCCGCTCGTTTTTACTACGTGATGCGCAAGTCTGAACAGCACATTGATTTTGACCTGGATCTTGCTGTGTCACAAAGCAAGGACAACGCCGTGTATTACATCCAGTATGCACACGCCCGTATCTGTCGTATGTTAGAAAAAGCAGCTTCTACCAATGTTAACTTTGATGCTACAGCGGCACGTAATTTAGCGGCTAAGCTGGAGCTTGATGCTGAAACTGAAATCCTGGCCAAGCTGGCGGCCTATCCAGAAATTCTGGTCCGTGCTGCAAACAGCTATGAGCCGCATCAAATCGGTAACTACCTAAAAGAACTGGCAGCATTATTCCACGGCTGGTACAACGACAATAAAGTACTCGGTGATGATGCTGAATTGACCCAAGCACGCTTATTGTTATCAGTGAACGTGCGTCAGGTACTGCGTAACGGTCTGGAACTGCTTGGCGTATCAGCTCCTGAGAGCATGTAAGCAAAACACTGTTTTGCATGCTCGCAAGGCGAGAGCTAGGCTCGAAGCAGAAATGTAAAGCACTGCTTTTACATTGATGCAAGAAGGTAAATAGTCAAAGCACTGCTTTTACATTGATGCAAGACAAGAGCTATGCTCGAAGTGAGCATGTAAGCAAAACATTGCCGTTCATCTGCTGAGCAGACATTTTGTAACTTTAGCTATGTGCTTGAAGATACAGATAAATTAAAATTCTGTGTGATTTGTGATCTAGAGGATGACTTTTGTATCCTGATCACATAGGATGAAGTGATAGTAGGGGCATAACTGCTGTTATGCCTTTTCTATATGTCCCGATTAATAAGAGGAAAATCCCAAGTGTTTGGAAAAACGCAACGCGGTGTATCTGAAAGACCGAATAAGCCTAAAAAGCCACTTATTCCAACCTGGCTCGGCACACTCGTGATCATTTTAATCGTGTTAAGTTTTTTGATGGCACTGATGCTCTGGAAGCCATGGGAACCAGTTAAACCGAAAACTCAAACAAGTGCTGAATCTGTCCAAGAAGAAGATACCAATAAAGATTACCGTTTTTATGATCTCTTGCCACAGCAACAAGTGACGCCAATTCCTGAACAGGCCGTCCCTGAAAACAAAAATCAGGATACGGTAGTGATTGTAGAAGCACCTCGACCTGAAGTGGCTACACCTGAGGCGACCACAACTGAGCCTGGCTTAGAAGCCAGCGAAGCACCTGTTGCCGCTCCGGCCAGTTATATTCTGCAAGTTCGCAGCTTTGATGATCCAGATCAAGCCGATGCCCGCCGTGCCGAAATTATTCTCAATGGTTTATCTGCCGATGTGGTACGCAGTGTAGAAAATGGCAAAGTCTGGTATCGCGTGGTTTCAGGCCCTTATGATTCTGCAGAAGCCGCAATTATCGCGCAGCAAACCTTGCAGAATAGCGGTATCGATTCCATCGTCGTGAAACGATAAATTTCTAGAAATGAAAAAAAGCGCCTGATGGTGCTTTTTTTATTTGGATCTCTCTAACCGTCTCCTTAATAGGAGAGGAAATCCCCCTTTTTTAAAGGGGGACTGAGGGGGATTTTTATTTATTCTAAACGAGAAAATATTTAATCCCTCCAACCTCCCTTTAATAAAGGGAGGCTAAAATCTTTAAACTGTATGCCCCAGCGCTTCACCCATATTCACCAAAGAATTGGCCTTGAACGCGGCATCCCATTGCATTTTATTTTCTTCAAATAAAATCACTGCCGTTGAACCGAGGTAGAAACGCCCCAGTTCTGCCCCTTTTTCCAGGAACAGATCATGCTGATTAAGTTCGATTCGTCCTGAAGGCTTCACTTTGCCGGTTGCCACGGTTTCAATACCCGCTACAATCATCGCACCGACCAATACCACCGCCATACGACCGATTTCAGTATCAAACAGGCAGACCATACGTTCATTACGTGCAAACAGGCCCGGAATATTTTCTGCGGTCACCTGATTGACCGAGAACAGCTCGCCCGGTACATATAACGTTTCAGTCAAGGTGCCAGCAAATGGCATATGCACCCGATGATAATCACGTGGCGACAAATATACAGTCGCGAATTCACCATTCTTGAATGGCTCGGCCAGTTGCGGATCAGCAATCAGGGCTTCAACGGTAAATTTCTGGCCTTTGGCCTGAAACACATCGCCATTTTCAATTTTACCCAGCTGGGAAATCGCACCATCTGCAGGCGAAACAATACTGCTGGTATCTGGATCAACTGCACGGATACCTTCTTTTATAGCACGGGTAAAAAATTCATTAAATGACTTGAATTTCAGGGCATTGGCCTGTTCAGCAATCGACATATCAATGCCATACTGCGCCTTAAAGGCAGTAATTGCAGCAGTTTTAATAATCGGGTTTTCGCTGGCGGCAATTTTGCCCACCAAACGAGACAAGCGATGTTGCGGTACTAATCGTTGAGCTTTAATAAAAAACTGTTGTTTTAAACGTGATGTGATGCTCAAGATGGCAGCTCCCCTGTAGCGATTGGACTATCGAGGCGGTTGCCCCATTCACTCCACGCACCATCATAGGCTCGAATTTTCCAGCCCAGTAAACGACCCAGAATATAGGCCAAACCTGAGCGGTGATGGGACTGGCAGTACACCACAACGGGTTGATTCAAATCAAAGCCCAGTTGTTCCAGACGCTGCTGAGTACGTGGTAAAGGCTGTAATTTTAAATGATTTTCGCGATTAAGGGCAGTACTCCATTCAAAATGACGTGCTCCCGGAATGTGACCGCCGCGTCGAGCCGCTAAACGTAGGCCAGTATATTCATCTTGCGTGCGGCAATCCCAAATTTGAACCTGTTGATTTTCAACCTGTTGGCGCAGTTCATCATAGCCAATCTGAAAATTCGCCTGATGCTCGAGATTAACCTGCAATACGTTTTTCACTGGCGCAAACTGCTCCTGACTGGAAGAAGTCGGTAAGCCAGCACCGAGCCAGGCATGAATCCCGCCATTCAATAAGCTGGTATTTTCAAAGCCCAGACAATGCAAGTTCCAGAGCAAACGCCCTGCCCATGCCCCGCCCTCATCATCATAAGCCACCAGATGATGTTCAGGAGAAATATTCAGATAATCAATGAGAGTCTGCAAGCCTTCCGCGTCCGGCAACAGTCCCATTGCCGTTTCTTCCTGACGCACCAGAAGTTTAGGCTTTAAATGCAAGGCGTGCGGAATATGCAGCTGCTCATACACAGAGGCACGGCTCAGGTCGACAATACGAAGTTTTTCATGGCCCAAATAGGGAACTAAATCTTCTGCCTCAATCAGCAGGCCAAAATTAAAAGCTGCAGCGGTCATCGTTATCATGGCTATTATTGGTCAAATCCTGTTGATCTTAGCACAGCTGGTTTTTAGACTTATGCGCTTTCTTTGCAGATGATTAGCAAGATTTTAGCTAAACCCTAGTCTTAAATACTCTTGCATAAAAAAACCGCATCTGCATAGACACGGTTCTTTAAAATTATGAATTATTCAAACTGACTTAGGCAGGTTCATTGATCTCAAAAACCTGACGTAAATAGGCCAGGAACGTATCATTATCGGTCATGGTTTTGCCCGGACTATCCGAGATTTTGGCTACTGACTGACGGTTACATTCCACCAGTTTCAGCACAATATTGAGTGGGGTTTGCCCCATATCATTGGTCAGATTGGTGCCAATGCCGAAACTGACCTGAAAACGGTCTTTAAAGTACTGATGCAATTTCCAGGCTTTTTCCAGATTCAGGCCATCACTAAAAGTCAGCATCTTGGTTTTGCTGTCAATTTTCAGCTTTTTGTAGTGTGCATAGGCCTTGTCACCCCATTCATAAGGGTCGCCACTATCATGACGCAAGCCATCAAACAGCTTGGCAAAGTACAGGTCAAAGTCGCGCAGGAATGCATCCATCCCCACCACATCGGTCAAGGCAATACCCAAGTCACCACGATATTCCTGTACCCAGCTTTCCAGTGCAGATTTCTGGAAATTACGTAAACGTACGTCCAGCGCCTGAAAAGCTTGCAGGAATTCATGCGCCATGGTACCAATCGGGGTAATGCCCAGCTCTTTGGCTAACAGTACATTACTGGTCCCACGGAACACATGCGGTGCGGCTTTGTGAAATTCTTCGACCACATGCTTTTGCCAATCGAAACTGTAACGGCGACGCGCACCAAAATCTGACACCAAGAATGGTGGATCATTGGGGTTTTGCGCAGCGTCATACTGTTTTAACAGCTCAATTTTGGCTTTTAAACGGCGCTCGCCTTCTGCCAATACTTCAGGCGTGCGAATGCGGCTGAAATACAGTTCATTGACAATAGCGAGAACGAATATCTCAAACATCATCGCCTGAACCATCGGGCCTTCCACCACAATATCCAGACGGCCTTGACTGTCGATACTGGCCTTGATGAAACGGCGCTTGAGCTGGAACAGTTCCAGATAATCGACAAAGTCGCTTTTGATAAAACGTAAGCTTCTTAAATATTGCAGTTCATCTTCTTTGAATTTGAGCTGACACAGCAGGTCCAGTTGATGATTCAGGTCATCCAGAATATCCGTCAGTGGATAGACTGTATCTTCCAGATTACGACAACGGAAATGGTAGACACTATGCGTTTGCGGAAACTTGTGTAAGACCACTTGTAACATGGTGAATTTGTACAAGTCAGTATCTAACAGAGAATGGATAATTGGAGCCATAACTAAGGGAATATCGCTGTGCTTATCTCTGCATTAAAGCATAAAAAGTCGTGCAATAATGCAGGATTTACGTACAGCTGGCTGTATTTGCGACAAAAGTATCAGAAGCATAACCCGGTTTATTTCTGTGATTTGAACTGAGCTTTTTCCTGTTCCTGAATCAGTTTCTGCAACTGTTTTTCCTGACCAATGACCTTAGCAAATTCGGCTGTGGTCTTTTGTCCGGTTTTTTTCGCCTGGGCATCACAATCCACCTGACGCAGCTGCTTGGCAATCGCAAATTCCATCTTGAATAAAGCCCCCATCAAGGCTGTATTGCCTCGATTATCTCGAGCACAGCGGTCGGCACCATGTTTAAGCAAGCTGGCGACAATATCCTGATGACCATAATAAGTCGCCATCATCAGTGGTGTATAACCGTCTTTATTGCGTACATCGACCGGAAAGCCATGTTTTAAAAATTCGTTGATAACTTCGCTATTGCCAATTTTGGCAGCAGCAAAGAACAGGTCGACCAATTCCTGTTGTGAGTTCATCTGAACATGGTTCACAGTTTTAGCGGGGGAGATCTCCTTCGCGACAGTCACGTTTGCGAATGCGGAACCTATCGTGAGAATACTGGCTAAAAACACAGATGACATAACTTTCATGATGAACTCCAGCAGAAATCGAATTCATTTCAATACAGTTGAATCTTGAAATGCTTTTTAAATTGGAACAAACAAATTGCCTGTAAAACTCCCCCTAGGGTGCAGGAAAGGTTTGGAGTATTACAGGACTTTTTGGAGGTGATGCGCTATGCCCTAGTCACCAATTCCTCAAGACCAATCGGGATTAGTCTTTTAATTTTGCAGCTTTGGCTTTAACAGTCGCTAGGTTCCCATTGACCGCTTTGGTCATACGGGTACCGTAGTCCGCATCTGCCTTGTAGAAGTAAGACAACATGATGTGCTTGGTTTCTGAATCTTTCACTGCACCTAAGTCAGCAGCAAGGTTCATGATCAGGTCATCTTTCTCTTTGGCCGTGTATGAACGATACAGCTCACCTGCCTGTTTGAAGTTCTGCTCTTTCACGCCAATTTGCTGTACATGACCAGATAATGGAGTTTGAACCGCACGTGCTTTTTCAGTTGCAGCTTTTGGCTCTTTACGGCTTGGCTCATAGTTCACATCCGAGTCATGCTCAGAGATATTCATGTAGCCATCTTGGTTATTGTTGTTCACATTTACCACTGGACGGTTCACCGGAATTTGCTGATGGTTCGCACCTAGACGGTACATTTGTGTATCCGAATAAGAGAAGATACGGCCTTGTAACAGACGGTCTTCTGATGGCTCGATGCCTGGTACCAGGTTACCTGGCGCAAATGCCGACTGTTCAGTCTCGTTGAAGAAGTTCTTCGGCATACGGTTCAGCGTCAAAGTACCGACTTTAGTTTCTGGTACCAGCTCAGTTGGCCAGATTTTGGTTGGATCTAACGGATCAAAATCAAAGCTGTTTAGATCTTTAGGATCAATCACCTGAATATATAGATCCCATTTCGGGAAATTACCCGCATAGATGTTGTTATATAGATCATTGGTCAAGTGGTTGAAATCTTTACCCTGCTGTTCAGCCGCTTCTTTCACGTTCAGGCCTTTCACGCCCTGTTTAGAGCGGAAGTTGAATTTCACGTACTTGTATTCGCCTTTGTCGTTATACAGTTTGTAAGCGTGAACACCAAAACCGTCCTGTTCACGATAGCTAGTTGGAACACCTTGCTTGCCATACACATAAGTCAGCATGTTGGTTGCCCATGGCTGGCTCGACAGGAAGTCAAACACACGGTTAGCATCTTGGACATTCGTTACTGGGCTTGGCTTCATGGCATGAATGAAGTCCGGGAACTTGATTGCATCACGGATAAAGAATACCGGTGTCTGGTTACCGACCAAGTCCCAGTTACCTTCTTGAGTGTAGAATTTCAATGCAAAACCGTGTGGGTCACGTAGAGTTTCTGGTGAACCTTTACCATGAATTACGGTAGAGAAACGTAGGAAAACTGGAGTTTTAGTCCCCGCTTTGAACAACGAAGCGAGGGTAAGATCAGATAGATCTTTGGTCGCAACGAATTCACCATATGCCCCTGTACCACGCGCATGTACGACACGCTCAGGAATACGCTCACGACCAAAACGTTGTAATTTTTGTACCAGTTGAACGTCCTGAAGGAGTACTGAACCATTTGGACCCGCAGTGATCGAGTTCTGGTTATCACCGACTGGTGCGCCATTGTCTTTAGTTAAAGGAGCAGCTTGTGCAGCTGTGACAGTTGCAATCATTGCAACCAGTAATGAACGCTTAAACATTTCTAAATCTCTCAATTTATTACCTTTCCTGCATGGGCTAAGATACGCCAACACAATAAATAGATAAAACAGATTATTTTTATTAATTCAATCGCTTTAATGGATTTAAAAAAATTAATCAATTGATTTTCAGATATTTAAAGTTCATAAAAACAGCATCTCATACTGCTCCAGATTTTATTTTTGCTACAATCACGTCCATCTATCATTAGCAGTCCATATGTAAAATGCGTGCCTTATTACAAAGAGTTTTAGAAGCTAAAGTCGTGGTCGAGGGTGAAACCACTGGGGAAATTGAAAAAGGAATTCTGGTTTTTCTAGGTTTAGGTAAAGATGACAATCTGGAAAAAGGCAAAAAGCTGATTGATAAGATATTGAAATACCGTTTCTTTGATGATGAACAGGGTAAAATGGGCTGGAACGTTGCCCAGGCCGACGGTGGTTTATTGCTGGTTTCACAATTTACCTTGATGGCACAGACCCAGAAGGGTTTACGTCCAGACTTTGGCCCCGCTATGCCGCCTGCCGAGGCTAAAGCACTTTATGAGCAGCTGGTAGAATATGCCCAAAGCCAGTTTGAACATGTGCAAACCGGTATTTTTGCCGCCGACATGAAAGTGCATCTGGTCAATGATGGGCCGGTGACGTTTAATCTGGAAGTTGAATGATTCAGTAAAAAAGCCCTCGAATTGAGGACTTTTTCTTTTAAAAAATCTTTCATCCTTTCACCCCTCTTTGTGTTTCTCCCAAAGGGAGAAAGAAAAGGTTGGATGAAAGATTTTTAACTTATTTACCAGTTTTTTCTTTAATAAACTGACGTACCATTTTCACTTTTTCTTTGACTGGCTTTGGCAGTTTTGGTGGAATCATTTTTGCCACCTGGTTAAACCAAACCAGCAGGCCAAAGTCGCCTTCCATTTTAATGGTGCCACTTTGCATGCCGGTCATAAATGCCGTCGGGTCACCTTTGACCAAGGTCTTCACACCCTGCTCACTGTCAGCAAACTGCAACACAAAATCAGCTTTTTCAGCATCACCAGAAACGGTATCAATATGACCGTTATCCACAATAATCTGACGTGCCATACCTTCATCCGTACCAATCTGGATACGGAATTGACGCCCATGTACCAGTTCAATGAATTTTGGGCTGGTACGTGCCAACTGCTTCATACGTAAAGCTAAACCTGCGACCAGTAAGTCCAGCGGATCTGTACTCATATCAATAAGAGGAAGTTTTAACACAGGAATGGACGACAGTTTCATGGAGGATGCCTATTCTAATTGTACGAAAATTGACAAATATCCTAGCATAGTTCTGGGCTAGGTGGATTATGCAGTTTGTATCATATTTCCAAACTGAAAAATGCACCCGTGGGTGCATTTTTTTCATTACAACTTGTAGAATTAACGGCTTGAAAGCTGCTGCTGGTCATCTTCATACACTGGCGTATGTTCGATGCAACGGCGTTTTGCCAAAGCACGCTCAGCACGACGATCTTCACGCAACAACAGGCCAGTCACCACCATCATGACCGCAGTTAACGCGCTCAGATAACTATACGTCATTGGTAGCTCAAACCAAGTTTGAGTTCCTACACGAATCACCTCGATCAGGCCCCATACCAGCATCCCGGCCGCCATAAAGCTTAACCAGCGACGATAAGGCGAGAAGAACACAGCAAGCACAGCTACAGCGACTAAACTGAAGCCCACAATCGTTGCTAAATGCGCTGTTACCATATAACCCCCTCCATCCAGATAGATAGTTCCCACTTGATATTGCAACGCTTCTATCTATTGAATTTCGTTAAATCAATAAAATGAAATCTGTTGATTTGTATCTCTATGCCTGCATTATGCTGAGTTTTTTGCATAAAAAAAGTCCTGTCATCCAGCCTAACGACATACTTTGTCGCGATATTATATTGTCATTACATTTTTTGCTTTTCACATTTTTGTGGATCAATGACTGCGCCAATGTTGGCGTGTCATTACAAAATTATCAGTAGTTTTTTTAAGTGAAAAAATTATTTTTCCGTTTAAGATGATCGATGTTTTTGTAGCCACATTTCAGCTATTCCTTATATCACTCAGATCATAAGCAATAAAAAACGCGACCCGGAGGTCGCGTTTAAAATCAATCAAAGCCTGTATTTATGCACGGTTCAGGTCTTTATCATGTACACCGAGCAGATACAGCACACCGTCCAGACCGACGCTAGAAATCGCTTGATTGGCATTTTGGCGTACTAGCGGCTTGGCACGGAAAGCCACACCGAGTCCTGCAATCGAGAGCATTGGTAAGTCATTGGCGCCATCACCGACTGCAATGGTTTGTTCCAGGGAAATTCCCATCTCCTGGGCGATTTCACCGAGCAAGAGTGCTTTGCGTGCGCCATCGACGATATGGCCTTTGACTTCACCAGTGACCACGCCATCCTGCACATCGAGCGCATTGGCATGCACTTCATCAATATCCAGTTTAGTTTGCAGATATTCCGCAAAATACTGAAAACCGCCAGAAAGAATTGCAGTACGGTAACCTAGTGCTTTTAAAGTCGAAATCAGGCGTTCAGCTCCTTCGGTAATCGTCAGGCGCTCGGCAATTTTCGGAAGTACCGAAGCGTCCATGCCTTTTAACAAGGCGACACGTGCACGGAAGCTTTGCTGGAAGTCCAGCTCGCCTTGCATAGCACGTTCGGTAATTTCTGCGACCTGTTCACCAACACCGGCTTCAATTGCCAGTTCGTCAATAACTTCCTGCTCGATCAGGGTTGAGTCCATATCGAAGCAAACCAGACGACGGTTACGGCGATAAGCATTGTCTTCCTGCACCGCAACATCGACATTTAATTCATTGGACAGGCTCAAGCAGGCCGCACGCATGGCAGCTGCATCTAGCATTTGTCCACTTAAACCGAACTGGACACAGGCACGTTTTGGCCCTGCGCTCTGGCCATCTAAAATGGGGCGGCCAGACAGACGGGTCACGGTTTCAATATTAAAGCCCTGACCCGAGACAATCTGGGTCACGGCTTGCAGATGAGAGGCATTTAATTCAGGGGCCAATGCCGTTACGATATAACGTGTGCGTCCACCCTCTTTGACCCACTGATCATATTCAGTCGCAGAGATCGGTTTAAAGCGCACAGTTAACCCGATATCATGTGCTAGAATCAGGATCTCCTTCATGGCTAATGCTGTCGCTGTCTGGTCTTCAGAGGCTACAACAATACCTAAGGTTAACTGATTATGAATAACCGCTTGCCCTACATCTAAAATCTGTAAGGAATGGGCGGACAAAACCTGCATTAATCGTGTAAATTGATTAGGCTGGTCAGGTCCTAAGAATGATATAAGAATGATTTCTCGCATGAATTGACTCGGGTCTGAGCTACAACTATTGTTAGAATCATAATCTAAATTGAACAGAATTGCCTTGGAAGTTTACGTTGAATGCGCCTAGACAAGGGCTATTTGCTAGCCTATTGATTGTAAGTTTTGCTCTGCATACCTTTTTACTGGTATTGGCAACCACTCACCAACTGAATGAAAACCGTGCCAATCAAGGACAGCTGATCACCAGTCAACTGGTGACAGACAGCCTGTCTGAGCTTGAACCGCCCAACCGCGTTTCTCTGGCGTTGCTGGCAAATCGTTATGCCACCAATCCAAGTGTCGCTTCCATCCGGATTCTGGATGCGAAAGCTCAAGTTTTAGCCACTGGCGGACTGACCAAAACTCGCGAAGGTGAAGTTTTTGTCCGTGATGCGCTGCAAAATGAGAAAAAAGTCGGTGTGATTGAAATCACCCTGATTGAGCCAAGTATTGGTGAAATTTTGCGCACGCAATGGCTGGCGATTCTGTTCTCTTTCATCATTCATGGTCTGCTCTGGGTCGCTTATCGTGCCGTGGCACGTCCAAGTCGGACTGAATATCTGGCGCGCATCAATAATGAATCACGGTTGAAATTCGAAATTCAGAACCTGACTCAGGCATTGGAACAGGAAAAGCATAATGCGGCACTGGCGATTGCCCAAGCCCAACAGGCAGTGAAAAACAAAGCCAAAGAAAAAGAACATAAACCAGCGCTACTCGAAAGTGATAGCCTGAGCTTAAACATCCAGTTCTACGATCCAAAACAGTTATTAGATAGCGTGAATAAAACTGTTTCGGTGCCTTATTTCAATCTTTGTCAGATTTTCCTGAATAAAGCCACTGAACTCTGTGTGCAACGCTATAAGTTGAATAGTTCTGATATTTGTACCGTACATAAATTTGATGAAAAAGGTGCCACCATCAGTATCGCGGCCGACAAACCGAATGCTCTGGCCTGCCTGACCATGATCAGTGCCGTGTTCCAGCTGCTTTCGGAAGTCCTGTATAAACGCTATCGTGAAGAAAAACGTTTTGTGCTGCAAACCCGCAGCGCGATTGCCTCTAAAGTCGAGGAGATGCAGCTCAGCTCGGTACAGGCCGCTGAGCGTCTGACTCAGCATCTGGTCGCGAAAGAAAGTGCCTTGCATGTACCGAACACCTTGCTGAAAGATGTGAGTGATCACTTCCAGTTGGTGAGCATGCCGAATCCAACCAATGTCCTGACCCGTCATGCTTTTGTGGTGAATGGAATGGATGCTGAAAGCGCCGAGCTGGCACAGACTTTTAGAACCGAAATTCTAAAATCTAAACAGTCCAAAGCCTCATAAATATCCCTGAATGTTTCAATTAAAAAAGCCGGATCTAACATCCGGCTTTTTTATGGATATAAAACAAATACGCCAGCGTATCTTGGACTACCCTTTAAATTTTTAACTGTTTTTGTTCCAGCAGATATTGCTGGGCATTATAAGGCTGGGCCGGATCCTGACAGGGGACTTTATGCCACTGACCCTCGGCATCTAACTCCCATGCATTTTGACAATCTTTTAAATAGCTGATCAGGCCATCTTTATAAATCCGTTTTTTCAGCGCTGGATCCAGCACCGGGAAACAGGTTTCGACCCTGGAAAACAGGTTGCGCCCCATCCAGTCAGCACTGGCACAATACAGTTTCTTGGCACCGCCATGCTCAAAATAATAGACCCGGGTATGTTCCAGGAAACGTCCTACGATTGAACGTACCCGAATGTTTTCCGACATACCGGTGACTTGTGGAATCAGGCAGCAGATTGAACGTACAATGAGGTCAATTTTCACCCCGGCCTGCGAAGCCTGATATAAGGCAGCAATTAATTGCGGTTCGGTAAGTGCATTCACTTTGATGATGATATGGGCGGCTTTGCCGGCCAAGGCAAATGCCTTTTCCTGGTCAATCAGTTTTAGCAGTTCGCTATGCAGGGTAAACGGCGCATGCAGCAAGGCTTTCAGTTTGGCCATTTTCCCCATACCGGTCAGTTCCTGGAACATGCGGTGCACATCTTCACAGATATCCGGCTGTGTGGTCATCAGGCCATAATCGGTGTACATGCGGGCATTACCGGCATGATAGTTTCCGGTACCCAGATGCGCATAACGCAGTAATTCCTGATTTTCACGCCGGACGATCAGAATCATTTTGGCATGGGTTTTATACCCCACGATGCCATAGACCACGACCGCGCCGGCTTCTTGCAGGATATTGGCTACCATAATATTAGATTCTTCATCGAAACGCGCCCGCAGTTCAATTACGGCCGTGACTTCCTTGCCATTCCGTGCGGCTTCTGCCAGCACCTGAACAATTTCCGAGTCCGGACCACTACGGTACAGCGTCTGCTTGATCGCCAGCACCGCCGGATCCTTAGCCGCTTCGCGCAGTAAAGTAATCACAGGCTGAAATGAATCAAAAGGATGATGCAGCAGTACATCCTGCGCCTTCAAAATTTCAAAAATACTTTTCTGTTTACGGAAAATTTTGGGAATGACTGGACTAAAATACGGATACTTTAATTCCGGACGCTCAAAGCTGGTACTCAGGCGGGACAAATTGATCGGTCCATCTATCCGGTACAGTTCCTGTTCCGTCAGATCAAATTCATCTAGTAAATAATCGATGATGTTCTGTGGACAGTCATTTTCAATTTCCAGACGTACTGCACGACCAAAGCGGCGCGAACACAGTTCATCTTTTAAGGCCACGGCCAGATCGTCAACATCTTCCGACAATACCAGATCGGCATTGCGGGTAACCCGAAAGGCATAACATCCGGTCGCTTTCATGCCGGGAAACAAATCACTGATATGCTGCTGGATGATAGCGGTCAGAAAAATCTGGGTGGTATTGTTTCCGGTGACATCTTCCGGAATTTTAATCAGGCACGGTAAGGAACGTGGTGCTGGCACAATCGCCATCTCGATTTCACGGCCAAAGGCATCTTTACCTTCTAGGCTGATAATAAAGTTCAGACTTTTATTCACCAAACGTGGAAAAGGATGTGAAGGATCCAGGCTGATCGGGGTCAGTACCGGTTGTACTTCTTTGGCAAAAAAGGCTGCAATCCACGCCTTGTTTTTTTCCAGAAGATCCTGATATTGAAGAAACTGGATACCCTGCGCCTGAAGTTCAGGCAAAATCGCATGATTCAGCACCTCATACTGCTTGTTAACTGTGGCATGAATGGACTGGGACAGTTCTTGTAGAATCAGCTCGGTGGGTACAGCATCAGGCGTCCGGGTAGTCGCATTCAGGTCTTGCTGTTTCATCAGCCCGGCAATCCTGATTTCAAAGAACTCATCCAGGTTACGGGAAAAAATAATCAGGAAGTTTAAGCGCTCTAAAATCGGTAAATTCGGATCGAGTGCTTGTGCCAAGACACGACGCTGAAATTCAAATAAGGAAAGTTCCCGATTAAAATAGGTCGCTGACGAATGCTGAAATTGTTCCATGCCCTCTCAATGCTGCTGATTACAGTCTGTTGTTTCACATCATTGAGGGGCGATCTTAGGCAGACTTCATGACACTTATGTTACAAAGCTCGATAAATCCATATAAATTAATATTTTAATTTTTAAAATTATAAAACATCATGCTCTGGCTTGTTGTGCGCTGTCCTCAAACTGCAATTAGGTGTCTGTTTTTTCAGTTTGTCTGGCAGCCCAATAAGTGGCTAAAGCTGGCCCTGAAATATTATGCCACAGACTGAAAATGGCACTTGGTAAAGCGGTAAGTGGTGATGCGGAAAAATGGGTTGCCGCCAAGGCCACACCCAGACCAGAATTCTGCATCCCCACTTCAATGGATACCGCACGACAGTCTATTTCTGCTAAGTGAAATATACGGCTGGCCCAATAACCCAGTAAATAGCCCATACCATTGTGTAAGGCCACGATCCCTAAAATCATTAACCCGGACTCCAGAATCTGGGTTTTGCTGCCAGCAATAATCGCCGCGACAATTGCCACAATCGCAATCACAGAAATCAACGGCATGACCTGAATATAGGCCGTGACTTTTTGCTTGAGTAGCGCCCGTACGATTAAGCCCAGAATAATTGGGAATAACACCACCTGTAAGATCGACACCAGCATCGACCAGGCATTGATCTCAATCCACTGACTGGCCAACACATAGAAAATGGCCGGAGTTAAAATGGGCGCCAGTAAAGTCGAAACCGAGGTACAGGCGACCGACAAGGCAGTATTGCCCTTGGCCATATAGGTAATCACATTGGATGCAGTTCCGCCCGGACAGCAACCCACCAAGATTACCCCGATGGCAATCTCTGGTGGCAGCTGGAACAGCTTGCACAGCAAAAAGGCCAAACCCGGCATCACCATAAACTGGGCGACGACGCCAATCGCTACTGCCTTCGGACTTTGCAAGACACTTTTAAAATCTCCGACGGTCATGGTCATGCCCATGCCGAACATGATGATGCCCAACATCCACGGAATATAAGCCCGTAACCAGACAAAAATTTCAGGGATCATCAAGGCAATGCCGGAAAAAAGCAGCACCCATAAAGCAAAGGTTTTTTGGACAAATTGGCTAAACTGGAGCAAGGCTGACATGGGTTTCATCCAGGTGATATTAAGGGAGAAAAAGCAAGATAAAACAGGCACCCGTTGATGCCTGAATTTTTATATTCAAATATAAATAAGATCAAAGGGATATTAAGTTCTATCCCTATCCAGTGTTAAGCTGCTTGAACAATATCTTTCACATAGATACGTTTCACGCCATGCGACAGCATATCCTGCCAGGCATGTTGCAAGGAACCATTCAGGTCAATGCCCTTGGTGGCATCGGCAATCACATAGGTTTTAAAGCCCAGTTTGCAGGCATCGATTGCAGTCCAGGCCACACAAAAGTCCGTAGCAATCCCGACCACAAATACGGTATCAATCCCACGCTCACGCAGATAGCCAGCAAGACCTGTCGTGGTTTTCTGGTCAGCTTCCATAAAGGCCGAGTAACTGTCGATCTGGGAATGAAAACCCTTGCGAATGATGAGTTGTGCTTGCGGTAAATTTAAATCCGGATGCAGTTCGGCATCGCGTGTCCCTTGCACACAATGCTTTGGCCATAAAACCTGAGTGCCATAATCCAGCTGAATACTGTCATAGGCGGCTTTGCCGGGGTGGTTGTCTGCAAAAGAAATATGGTTGTCCGGATGCCAGTCTTGGGTCAGGATAATATGCTTAAAATGCTGTCCCAATAGATTGATATTTGGAATAATCTGGTCAGCATTGGCTACAGCCAGATTGCCTCCCGGGGTAAATCCTCTTTGTACGTCTACGACCAGTAAAGCGATATTATTCTGCATCTGTTTTCATCCATTGAAATCTCGATTTATGCCCAAGCATAGCGCAAAATACCCCAGAATTTTTAGCCCTGCTGCTAAAAATGGCATGACTGTGTATTCTCGGCATGTGTATATGAGCAAATCAATAGATTCATTGTTTTTGACAAATATGAGATGAGTTCCGAGCTAGATCTCTGCAAAAAAATAAGTTTTAAGATAAAGTGATGAATCTTTCTAATAATAAAACAGTGTGTTTAATTCTTAAATTCTGAAAATAAAAAAGCCTGCAAGAGCAGGCTTTTTTAAATCGTTGAACCTTACACTTTGGTGCGGTTCACTAAAAACAGCATACATAATGCAGAGATAATGATACATGGGATCGCAGCAGTAATGACCCCCGCAGCACCGAAACCTGCTGTCAATAACTGACCCGCGATGACTGGACCCAGCATGGCACCAATACGGCCAACTGCAGATGCAACACCAACACCAGTACCACGCACTTCTGTCGGATAAACGATACTACCGAAGGCATACAGTACACCCTGACAGCCAATCACGAAGGCACCGGCCAATGCGGCTGCCATATACATCTGGTTCAGCGAGCTTGCACCATTCAGCGCCAGTAGACCTGCCAGAATACCGCCGTACATCAACAGGATCACATAGGCTTTCTTCCAGCGGTCGGTCAGCATACCCAAAATAATCGTACCAATCGTCGCTGTAACCATGAAGTAGAATTGTGCAGTTGAACCATCTTTACGGGTAAAGCCAAGTTCCATAAACAATGATGGCAACCAGCTCAACATGATGTAAACCACCATCAAGGTAAAGAAGTAGCTCACCCAGATATATAGCGTACGTAACAGGTTGTCCGAATTAAACAGGTCCTTGAATGAACCCTGCGGTGCAACAGCAAGTTCTGCAGCCGTTTTGTTCTGTGCTTTCAGGTATTCCTTCGATTCAGGCAAAAATAACATCATCAGCGGAATGGCAAGAATCGGTAACAGACCTCCGAGATAAAAAACATTATTCTAGTTAGCACCAAATTCAGTCGCTGCAATTAAAGACAAAATCGCTGCACCGACTGGCATACCGCAGTACATCAAGCCCACTGCACGGCCACGATTTTGTGGAGAGACTGCTTCAGAAGCAAGTGTGATCAGAATTGGCATCGCGCCGCCCAGACCTGCTCCAGCCAGGAAACGCACTGCCAGCAAGCTGTTAAAGCTATTGACCCAGACGGTACATAAGGTAAATACAGCAAATACTGCTGTCGACCAGATCAAGACTTTCTTACGGCCAATGCGGTCCGCAAATCGCCCACCAACCAGTGCACCCGGTAATAAACCCAGAATCCCTGCACTAAAAAACACACCCAACTGGGAACTATCGAGACCAAAATGCTCACGAATACCTGCAGCAGCAATTCCGGCTGCCTGAATATCTAAGCCTTCAATCACCGCAATCAGAAAACAGATCGCGACCGTGACGATAGCATGCTTATTGTCTGATTTTTCCATTGGATTATCCTTGTTCAATCAGCGTTACAAAAGACAGCCATCATCTATGAGCCTGATTGCAGAAATAACTATCAATAAGTTGAACATTTTGCTTAGATATTCCCAAAGGAGTAGAGGCAGATAAAAATAGGATAAGACCAGATAAAGTCGCAAAAACACTTAATCAGAACACCATAAAGTTCAAGACCTAGACTTTAAGGCTTATACATCAAGTTAAAAAATTAACCGATAAGAAAAAAATTCTCAATTTATTGATATTTAAAAAGATTAGTCTTAGTCGTTTTTGGCTTTATTTGTTTTGGTGCGAGAGTGCGATCAAGATGTACGAGGTCTCAATTTATCCAATATAACTATTAATCCAAAATTAAAAGGCATAAAAATGGCAGTTTTCAGCTGATCTTTTTGCACAAGCCTTATCATTATTGGGTTCATTTGGGGTAATCTCCTCCATTGTCTAGACTGGAGACATAACTTTGGTCTCAGGATTTTGCTTTATAAATCATCTTATTTATTACTTGATTGTTTCCAAAGGGCTTTGTATAAAGAATTCAGTAGCTTTTACTAAAGCATATTGTTCTTATGCGTTTGATCAGTCATAATTTGCATAAGCAATATTCAATTCAATGCAAATCTATTGAATTTGCTATAAATCAAAATACAAATCCATCCCAATTTATGTTTTCTCATTCCTTTCGGATGGACAAATAGGATAGTTTTTTAAAATGACTCAGCAAGCACAGACCATTCAAGGTTCCATAGTCGCAATCGTCACCCCTATGTTTGAAGATGGCAGCGTAGATTGGAAGGGTCTCGAGAAGCTGGTTGAATGGCATATTGCAGAGGGCACCAACAGTATTGTTGCTGTTGGAACGACAGGCGAAGCCTCTACTCTCAGCATGAGTGAACACACCCAGGTGATCAAAGAAATCATTCGTGTGGCCAACAAACGTATTCCTATTATTGCCGGCACAGGTGCAAACTCGACCCGTGAAGCGATCGAACTGACCCGCGAAGCCAAAGAGCTGGGGGCAGATGCCGCTTTACTGGTGACGCCATATTATAATAAACCGACTCAGGAAGGCTTGTATCAGCACTATAAAGCTATTGCTGAAGCCGTTGATCTTCCACAGATTCTTTATAATGTTCCGGGCCGTACCGGTGTGGATATGGCCAATGAAACCGTGATTCGCCTGGCGGATATTCCACAAATTATCGGTATTAAAGATGCGACTGGCGATGTACCGCGCGGTACTGAACTGCTGCAAGGCCTTGTCGGTAAAGATATGACTGTTTATTCGGGTGATGATGCAACTGCGTATCAACTGATCGGTCATGGCGCCAAAGGTAATATCTCGGTCACGGCGAACGTGGCTCCGAAAGCCATGAGCGAAGTGTGTGCAGCTGCGATTGCCGGTGATGCAGCCACAGCTGAACAGTTAAATGCTCAGGTTGCAAATTTACACAATATTTTATTTTGCGAATCGAACCCAATTCCTGTGAAATGGGCACTCCATGACATGGGCTTAATTGGTACGGGTATTCGCCTTCCATTAACACCACTTGCAGAACAATATCGCGCTCCGCTTCATGAAGCACTGGTCGAAGCGGGCGTTATCAAATAAAAGAGCACAAGATTATGCAATTACGTTTAGGACTTAGCCTTACACTTTCAGTATTCAGTTTGGCAGGTTGTAGTTCAATGGCCTTTAATAACGGCACTTTAGACTATAAAGAGACTACTACCCTGGAAGCTTTACAATATCCTGAAGGCGCCATGGTTCGTCCTGCAACGCCATTGTATCCTGCTCCAACAGTTGATCCGCTTGCAATTGAACATGCACCGAAGCTTGAAAACCAGCGTGGCAACCGTTTTGCCTTGCCACGCCCACAAGCCCAGACTGAAAACTCAAATACAGCTGATCTAACCGAAACCAATACGGTGGGTCGACCACAGTTGGTCACTGACGGAAATCTTAATCCGCTGCTTAAAATTGAGGGAAATTCTGCTACAATTTGGCAATATACACTTGCCACCCTCAGCAGTCTGAATCATAGCATCGTTGCGCAGAGCAAAAATCGTTATGAAGTCACGATTAAAGTCGACCAGCAGACCTATGTATTAAGATTATCTTCTGTCGGTTCAAGTAATAACCTCGCTGTGTTCAATGCCGATAACAGTTTTGCCGACCGTGAAAAAGCCGCAGAACTGCTCAACCAGATTTACCAAAATTGGCCAGCCTAGACATTTCTAGGCATTTTTTTGTAAAAGGTTCCCTCATGTTAAAACAAACCTTGCTCTATACTGGTAAAGCGAAATCTGTCTACACCACAGACAGTTCAGACCATCTGATTTTAGTCTTTCGCGATGATGCCTCAGCATTCAATGGCGAAAAAATTGAGCAACTAGATCGTAAAGGCAAGGTGAACAACCGTTTTAACGCCTTCATCATGGAAAAACTGGCAGAAGCGGGAATTGAGACCCACTTTGAAAAGCTGCTGACTCCAAATGAAGTGCTGGTGAAAAAACTGGATATGATCCCGGTTGAATGTGTAATCCGTAACTATGCAGCAGGTTCTTTATGCCGCCGCCTGGGTGTGGAAGAAGGCAAGGAACTGACGCCTCCAACATTCGAATTGTTCTTTAAAGATGATGCGCTTGGCGATCCAATGGTCAATGAATCACAAGCCATTGCTTTAGGTTGGGCAACTGCTGAACAATTGGCGAAAATGAAAGAATTGACTTACCAAGTGAACGATGTGCTTAAAGCATTGTTTGACGCAGGCAATATGATTTTGGTTGATTTCAAACTTGAATTCGGCGTGTTCCATGACCGTATCGTACTCGGTGATGAATTCTCTCCAGACGGTTGCCGTCTATGGGACAAAGACACTAAGAAAAAACTAGATAAAGACCGTTTCCGCCAAGGTTTAGGCGGCGTGGTTGAAGCCTATGAAGAAGTGGCTGGCCGTTTAGGTATCAATCTAGACAACATCTAATCTGTAAATGCGCAGATTCGAAAAAACCGAGCTTTTTAGCTCGGTTTTTTTATTTCCGGCTTTTAATCGGAAAAATAAATTTTTATTATTAAAATGATCGTTTTTACATCAAAAACCACATGCATTAATATTATTTCATACCAGGCAAATCAGTGAGTTGATGTACTTAGCTCCATATTTACCGACCAAATTTCTCCTCTACCCTCTAGGATGTTATCTCCCTCAAAAAACATCCTACTTTCAGCCCAATTCACCTTGGATTGGGCTTTTTTTTACTCTGTTCAATTAGTTGGGATATCCAGCTTTATTACTGCTGTTGTTGCTGTTGCCAACGGCGTTGCTGTAAACGCTCCCCTTCAACTTCACGTTTATTACGTGCTGATTCATACAGTTTGGTATTTTTCAGTTCTGGTGGCATATATTCTTGCAGTACAAAATGCTCAGGATAGTTATGCGGATACAGATAATCCACGCCATAGCCCTGCTCTTTCATCAGTTTGGTTGGCGCATTCCTTAAGTGCAAAGGCACTGGCAGATTTGAGGTTTTGTCTGCAAGTTCCATCGCCTTGTTAATCGCCAGATAGGTACTGTTACTTTTGGCACTGGTCGCCAGATAAACCGCACATTGTCCCAAAATAATCCGGCATTCCGGCATGCCTATGGCCTGTACCGAACGGAAACATTCCCCTGCCAATAGCAAGGCATTTGGATTAGAGTTACCGATATCTTCGGATGCGGCAATCAGCATACGCCGTGCAATAAACACCGGATCTTCGCCGCCTTTGAGCATGCGAGCCATCCAGTACAAGGCTGCATCCGGATCACTGCCACGAATTGATTTAATAAAGGCCGAGACCAGATCATAATGCTGTTCACCGGACTTGTCATAACGGGCAATATTCTGCTGTGCGACTTTGACCACCACCGCATTGGTGATGATATTTTCCATATCCGCTTCAAAGGTACTGGCAATCAGATCCAGTAAATTCAGTGCCTTGCGGGCATCTCCTGCTGCAAACTGGATCAGGGCATCAAATTCTTCAATCAGGATATGTCTTTCCTGTAAGAAAGAGTCATTTTGCAAGGCTTGCGTCAACAAGGTCTGAATCGATTCAGCACTTAAAGCATTCAGGCTATACACCTGACAACGTGACAATAAGGCACTATTCACTTCAAAAGACGGGTTTTCCGTGGTGGCTCCAATTAAGGTAATTTTCCCTTTCTCGACCGCATTTAATAAAGCGTCCTGCTGGGATTTATTAAAACGGTGAATTTCATCAATAAATACCACGGGTGTCAACAAATCGCCACCCTCGGCAATGATTTCACGCAGTTCTTTTACGCCGGTATTCAGGGCAGACAGACTGATAAAAGGCCGGTCTACCGCTTGAGCCAGCAGTAAGGCAATGGTGGTTTTACCGACCCCGGGTGGTCCCCAGAAAATGATCGAAGGCAGATGACCCTGATCAATCATCTGGCGTAAAGGCGCCTGCTCACCCAGCAAATGTTCCTGCCCGATAATCTGTGTAAGGTCGCGTGGCCGTAAACGTTCTGGAAGCGGGATATGACTATCTGACATGTTATTATTGGCTCAAACTAAATTCTGATCTCATTCTAACACCAGCAGTTTTGATTCCAAGAATGCAAACATCAAGCATAAAAAATTAATTTATGTAGATATCCTCTATTTTTTTAATTCTGAATGAATTAATCTCTATAAAAGCGAATAATTTGAACATGATTAATTGTGAATTAATTACAGTGTAATTTTCATATTGTTTATTCTAATTAAAAGAAACTTATCTCGCCCCTTGGGCACTTTTGGGTTGTAGTGGTGAATGCATGAAGCATGATAAATTTGAACAGGGAGCTGTGAGTCGGTCTAAGCCACTGACGTCATCATCACTGATTGCACCCCACGTTCACTTGTCTGAATCGGTTTTGTTAAAAAATCTGATCGATGCCTTACCGCAACCCTTGTGGGTCAGCAACAAAAAACATCTGCAATATTTTAACGATGCCTTGACTGATTATCTTGGCGTGAACCTGAATGAACAGGGTCATCCGCAATGGCAGAGTTTTATTCATGCCGAGGACCTACAGCTGTTTTTAGCGCAGTGGCATGCTGCACTGGATCAGCATCAGAATTTTGAAACCCAGTGCCGGATTAAACGCAGTGATACCCATTATCGCATGTGTACCCTAGCCGTAAAATTTCATCATGAACCTGAACATTTGCTGCAATGGGCCGTTTCCCTGACCGATGTGCATGATTATTTTGAAATCCAGCAGCAACTTTCTCAGATTGTTTCAACCCAGGAAAACATGCTGGATGCCAGCGCAGACTACATTAACATTATCAGCCCTGAAGGCGAGATTCGACATAGCAACCAGTCTGGCTGTCTGGCACAAGCAAGTGAGACCGCAGGACAAAATCAAGACCGTTCATTGTGCTGGTTAAATCGCTTAACCCCTGAAGCCCGAAAATCCGGGCAGCGTGCTTTAAAACAGGCGGCCCAAGGCTTAAACAGCCGTTTTTCCAGCAAAGTCCAGATCGAAGATCAACCGATCCAATATTGGGATCATCTGCTGACGCCAATTCTGGATCAGCAGAATATTACCCAAAATATCCTCTGTGTATCACGCAATATCAGTCAGCAAAAAATTGCAGAAACCCGTTTAAAAGAAGTGATTAAATGCGATGAATTGACTGGCCTGTATAATCGCAGTACCTTCTATAAAACCTTTAAACAGGTACTGTTAAAAGCCAAACAGCAACAGACCATGGCAGGTTTACTGCTGATTGATCTGGACTATTTCCGGCATATTAATGACACCTTGGGCCATATTGCTGGCGATCATCTGTTACATGTCTTAGGCAAACGCTTCCAGACCTGTTTTGGTCCGAATACCATCATCGCCCGTTTGGGTGGTGATGAATTTGCCGTACTGGTGAAAAATCTGGAAAGTGAAGAGCAACTGCTGGCAACGGCGCAAATGGCCTACGCCCAGCTGGATCAGCCGATCAATTATGTTGGCAATAGCCTCAATAGTGCCATGAGTATTGGCTGTGCCATCTATCCACGAGATGCGCTCAACACCTCTAATCTGTTGAAATGTGCTGATATCGCCTTAAATGACCTGAAAAATAGTGGTCGTGGTGGCATCCGCATGTTTAATCAGGAAATGTGCGGTTCACTGGAAAATATAACCAAGCAGCTGACTCTGGCTCGCAAGATTATTCTGGCCGATCAGATCATTCCCTATTACCAACCTAAAGTACGTCTTTCTGATGGTGCAGTGATTGGTTTCGAAGCACTATTACGCTGGCAAGATCAGAATCAGAACATTCAGTTACCTTCCGAAATTTTTGCTGCCTTTCAGGACTATGAGCTGGCCTCACGCATCAGTGAGACCATGCAACTGAAAGTCTTTGCAGATATGAGTCGCTGGCAGGCGCAAGGTCTGGATCTGTTACCGATTTCCATCAATGCTGCACCGGTCGAATTCCTGCGCGATGACTATGCCGAAAAACTGTTGGCACGCCTGTCCAACTTTGATATTCCCGCACATAAAGTTGAACTAGAAATTACCGAGCAGAGCCTATCCGAACATGGTGCCAATTATGTGGTTCGCGCCCTGAACCTGCTGAAACAGGCCGGAATCCAGATTTCGCTGGATGATTTCGGCACTGGACATTCTTCGCTGACCCGCTTGCAGGACTATCCGGTGGGTTGCATCAAGATTGACCGCAACTTTGTAGAACGCATGAACAGTGACCCATCTGCCCTGGCCATTGTCAAAGCCATTACCCAGATTGGCTCCAGTATTGCACTGGATGTTCTGGTCGAAGGAATTGAGAATACAGAACAGCTGGATACCCTGATCCATTGTGACTGTCAGATTGGACAAGGCTTCTATTTCTATCGTCCGATGGCCGGTGCTTCGGCCCAGGCTCTACTCCATCCGGCAGATCAATAAACGAATCACGCAGGCAGATTCAACGCACCCAGCGTACGATATAATCTTCAATGTCGTCTTGATGAATATCTGCTTCACTCAGGCAGCGCCCTGCTGCCGACTTGCGTGCCTGAATCACGCTTTCTCGTGAACCGCTAATCAGATAATGCCAGGATGGCAGGCTTTTGCCCTGCTCTACCCGGCGATAGGCACAACTCGAAGGCAACCAGTGAATCGTTTCCAGCTTCTCTGGCGTGAGCTGAATACAGTCAGGCACATACTGCAAGCGATCTGGATAATTGGAGCAACGTGCAGTGCTACAATCCAGCAGCTTACATGCCACTTTGGTATAGGCGACTTCCTGAGTATCTTCATCTTCCAGTTTAATCAGACAACACAACCCACAACCATCACACAAGGCCTCCCACTCGACTTGCGTCAGTTCAGCAAGTGAATAGTTTTTCCAGAATTCGGGACGTAAAGTATCGCTCATGATCAGGCCGGCACATTCAAAAATCAGCTTATTATAGCAGCCAGAATCCTGCAGACCTACCGCCTCAAATTCTTATTACTATCACGTAAACTATTGTTAAATCATAGACAGTTCATCAACAAAACACTAACAGTCGCTGGAATCGTTTATTTCTATACTAAATTTGAAAATAAAAACACATGGAGAATATATATGTTTCGCTGGGCTATTATTTTTGCTGTTATTGCATTAATTGCAAGTCTACTTGGTTTCGGTGGCGTCGCAGGCTTGTCTAAGGATTTTGCAATTATCTTGTTGGTAATTGCGGTGATTCTTGCGATCGTTGGTTTTCTTTCGCGCGGCAAGGTCTAGATTTACGCTAGACCTTTTCAAAGCAAGTGTTAGCTTTCAAAAAACAAGAGCCTTCTGGCTCTTGTTTTTTTATGGGTATTTTAATGATCTGTTTTGATCAGGCATGCTTCGTTCAATATAAGCTTAAGGCTTTAAATGACGTGGTCTAAAACCTGCCACCAGCAAGGCTGCAACATATGCCACCACACCGACAACACATAGGATCACGACTTCTACAACACGCATCCATTGCGACACATCTGCGTTATACCAGCTTAGGGCATAGGCTAAGGCCGCAATCATCACCACATTAGCAAACATGAATTGCAGGAAGATTTTTTTCCAGTGTGCACCAAAACGGAAAATATCACGTTTATGCAGATAATAATAAAGCAAACCAGCATTGACCATCGCTGAACCCGTCGATGCCAACGCAAGGGCCATATGCTCCGCTTCCCAGTCAATCAGCTTGAAGAAGCCGATAAAAATCACGTTCAGAATCGCATTGGCTGCCACAGCCATCAGACCAACACGCACCGGGGTTCTGGTATCCTGCTTTGCATAAAAACCGGGTGCAAAGACTTTAATCAACATAAAGGCAATCACACCACCGCTCATACATTGCAGCGCCAAAGCCGTCATCTGGGTATCTTCAAAGGTGAACTGGCCACGTTCAAACAGGGCCTGAATGATCGGGGTCGACAGCATAAACAGTGCAATACTGGCGGGTAGGCCTGCCATCACAATAACTTTGGCTGCCCAGTCCATCATGCCACGGAATTTTTCCGGATTTTGCTCAGTATGCCGTGCCGATAAGGACGGCAAAATCACGGTACCAATTGCAACACCGATCAGACCCAGCGGCAATTCGGTCATACGCTCGGCACTGTACAGCCAGGACACCGAACCATCCTGCATGAATGAGGCCCAGATGGTATTTAACAGCAGGTTAATTTGCGTGACAGATACACCAAATAATGCCGGCAGCATCAACTTCATGATGCGATCAACGCCTTCATGCTTGAAGTCAATTTTCGGTGGAATCAGCAGATTTTTACGCCACAATTCAGGAATTTGGATCGCCAGCTGTAAAATACCGGCAATGATCACAGCCCAGCCCAGCGCCATAATCGGCTCGGCCATATAAGGCGTAAGCCAGAGCGCCCCGGCAATCATCGCCACATTCAGCAAGACCGGCGCAAATGCCGGGGTACTAAAAGAGCCATAACTGTTCAGAATACTGCTGGCAAAAGCCGTCAGTGACATGAACAGCAAATAAGGAATGGTCAGGCGGAACATGTCGGTCGCCAGAGCGAACTTTTCAGGATCGCTATGGAAACCGGGTGCATAGATATACATAATCAATGGCGCAGCAATGATCGCGACCATGGTAAGCGTGGTCATGACCGTGGCCAGACAGCCAAACACCCGGCTAATCAGGATCTGGACTTCGGTATGCGTGCGACTGGTTTTATATTCAGTCAGTACCGGAATAAATGCCTGTGAAAATGCGCCTTCGGCAAATAAACGCCTGAAAAAGTTTGGAATACGAAATGCGACTACGAAGGTATCGAAGTCTTTACCAGCACCAAAGACATTCAGTAAAACAATGTCTCGAACCAATCCCAGTACGCGTGACAACATGGTCATCGCACTGACAATGACGGTCGAACGCCAAAGCGCCATCCTATTCACCTAATGTATAAATTTGTGGCTATTGTAATGAAACTTTTATCAGAAGTTCATTGCTTAATTTCATCGCTCAAGCGAGCTTGAGGTGTTTTTATAATGCTGTAGCTGTGTACGAAAATCAGCCCAGTTAAAATATGGTCCCGGATCGGTCTTGCGGCCCGGTGCAATATCCGAATGTCCGGCAATATGCTGCTGAATTTTAGGATAATAATCTTGCAAACAGGCAGCCACTTTGACCAGGGCTTCATACTGTGCGGTTGCAAAAGGCAAATCGTCACTGCCTTCCAGCTCGATCCCGATCGAATAATCATTACATTCTTTTTTGCCCAAATAGGTCGAGCGGCCGGCATGCCAGGCACGGTCATTGAAATTAACAAATTGCAGTACTTCTCCCGTTCTTAAAATTAGCAGATGGGTCGACACCTGCATCCCTTCAATGGTTTGAAAATAGGGATGTACTGACCAATCCAGCTGGTTCTGAAAAAACTGTTCAATATAACCGCCGCCAAACTGGGAAGGTGGCAGGCTGATATTATGAATCACCAGCAATTGAATCTCGGTCTGTTCTGGCCGCTGATTAAAATTGGGAGACGGGATTTGACGTGCACCGATTAGTTGCCCGTCCTTGACCTGAAACTCAGCTGCCTGTTGCATAAAACCGTTCTCCCCAAAAATAAAATCTGCAAGATCAGCATTGCAGCCGGCTTCATGCTAAAACTTTCAAGGACAAATCTCAATTCATCCCGGCAAACTGGATGAAAAATCGCTCATCTTTTATGTAACGGTGCTAAGATAAGGCGCAATTTTCACGGCTTAAAAAAGATACGGAAATACTCATGCGCATATCTCAAGCTTTGCTAGACCAGTCCATTCAGATCAATATTCAACAGGCACTTTCTGAAGATATCGGTGACGGTGATATTACCGCCCTGCTGACTCCTGAAGATGAACAGGCCACTGCCACCATCATTAGCCGTGAAGACATGGTTTTAGCCGGCCAGCCTTGGGTAAATGCCTTGATTCAGGCCTATGATCCCAGTATTGAAGTGACCTGGCTGAAAAATGATGGTGATCATGTTCAAGCCAATCAAGCCTTTTTAAAACTGGCCGGATCTGCACGTAGCCTACTCACCGTGGAGCGCCCTGCGCTAAACTTTGTCCAGACGCTGTCTGCGGTTGCGACTAAAACCGCCCACTATGTCAAAGAGTTGCAAGGTCTAAACACCAAACTGCTCGATACCCGTAAAACACTTCCGGGTCTGCGTATTGCACAAAAATATGCCGTGGCCATTGGCGGTGGTCAGAATCACCGTTTGGGCCTGTTTGATGCCTTCTTGATTAAAGAAAATCATATTATGGCAGCGGGTGGCATTGCGCAGGCGATTGCCAAGGCCCATCAAATTGCACCGGGTAAGCCTGTCGAAGTTGAAGTGGAAACCTGGGATGAGCTGAATCAGGCGCTGGAAGCCCATGCCGATATCGTGATGCTGGATAATTTCAGTCAGCAGCAAATGATCGATGCGGTGAAACATGTAGCTGGTCGCTGCAAACTGGAAGCCTCTGGTAATATCACGATTGATAATTTACGTGAAGTCGCGAGTACCGGCGTAGATTATATTTCCATGGGTGTGCTGACCAAAGATGTCAAAGCCATTGATCTGTCGATGCGTTTCAATGCTTAAGCCTAAATGGGCTAGATGACCGTAGAGGGTGCGAAGCACCCTTTTTTTATTTTTAGAAATTTTTTTTGCGCATATTTTGCTCAATTTTCTATTTTAGACCTTAATCATCGTCGTCGTCCCGATTACCTAGACGATCGCGGTCATCATCGTCACCATCACGGTCGTTATATCTTCCGTTATCCTCATCACGATCCTGATTTAATACTGAACGCTCGTCATTTTCACGATTATTACCCCAGTCACAGGCAGTTAATCCAAACACGCCCAGCAATGAAATTGCACAAAGCCACTGTTTCATGCCGCATTCCTCATTGTGATCTCGCCTGATCCAATATCGATGCAAAACCGGTTCAGATATAGCCGATTCATGTCGGATTTTTGTGATGAAGCTTTGTGATGCAGTTTTTTCATACAGCAATTGCTGAAATTTCAGGCATAAAAAAACGCATCCGGAGATGCGTTTCTCAGCATGGGATGGATTACCAGCCTAAAGCTTCTTGCTGTTTTTTCACCAGTTCCTGAATGCCTTTCTCGGCCATTTCCAGCATGGCATTCGATTGTGCGCGGGTAAATGGCTTATCTTCTGCAGTGCCTTGAATTTCAATAAATTCACCGGCCTGAGTCATCACCACGTTCAAATCGGTTTGACAGTTTGAATCTTCTTCATAGCAAAGATCCAGTAATACTTCATCTTTGAAAATACCCACAGAAACCGCAGCCACCAAACCTTTTAATGGATCATGTTTGATTTTCTTTCTTTCCAGCAAGACGTTCATGGCATCGACCAAAGCCACCGCAGCACCAGTAATCGCTGCAGTACGGGTGCCGCCATCAGCCTGAATTACGTCACAGTCGATAGTAATGGTATTTTCACCCAGCTTTTTCAGATCGACCATTGAGCGCAAGCTACGACCAATCAGACGCTGAATTTCCTGAGTACGGCCACTCTGTTTGCCACGTGCCGCTTCACGGTCGCTACGGGTATGGGTTGAACGTGGCAACATGCCATATTCAGCCGTCACCCAGCCCTGACCCTGACCTTTGAGGAAACGCGGTACAGAACTATCCACACTGGCGGTGCACAGTACTTTGGTATGACCAAATTCAACCAATACAGAGCCTTCCGCATAACGTGTATAGTTACGGGTAATTTTCACTTCACGTAATTGATCTAATGCTCGCTGGTCGATACGCATAATAAGTCCTGTATGGGTTCAAAATAATTGCGGCTCAGTATAGCAGAAGCCTTTGCCAAGATTAGGCAGCCGGGGGATTGATTTACAAAATCAATGCATCAGCTCGCTACGAGATGTCGAAATTATGCCGATCTGTGCCACTACGATTTAATTTAATTTTTGCTAGACTAAAACTTCCTATAAGGGAAGCCGGTGACAGGAAACCCATTTATGTCCTTACGTGAAGATCGCAAGCAGCAAAGTCATCAGGCATTACTCGATGCGACACTGGCATTCAGCAGTCAGGGCCGCGCTTTCAGCACGATCAGTCTGCGTGAAGTTGCGAATGCAGTCGGACTGGTACCAACGGCGTTCTATCGGCACTTTCAGGATATGAACCAGCTGGGCCTGGAATTGCTGGATCAGGTTGCGATTCATATCAAGGGCGTACTCAATCAGCTGGGACAGGCCTATCTGTATCAGCCAAATACCCGAACCCACACCGGGCTTGAACTCTTTTTTCAGGCCGTCGAATATCATCCTGAACCCTGGATTTTTTTTGTTGCAGAACGTTGGGGCGGTTCGGACGTATTACGTGCCGGAATTGAACGGGAAATTCATTTTCTGGCTGAAGATGTCATGCATGAACTGGCCAAGATGCAATCTACCCGACATATTCAGGCGCCACAGGACTTGCAGGCTCTGGCACAGATGCTGATTGAGCTGTCCCTGAACTGGGCCATGGGCTGGATTCATCTGCAGCATCAGGCTGATCCAGAGCTACGTCGCGCCCAATCCAATGCCTTTAAAACCCAAAGCGTGCTACAGATGCAGCTTTTGCTGCGTGGCATTTTGCACTGGTACCGGAGACCTACCGAAACAGTTGAAACCGTAAGCCCTGTGCTCAATGAAGCGGTCACTCCTCCGGCCTAAATAAAAAAACCTGCATCATGATGCAGGTTTTTTTAGTGATCGTCAGTTCAGACTTATTTGGCTTTACGCTCTTTTTCGATCAGGTAATTCACCACCTGAATGACTTTGGCATCATTACCTTGCACAATATATTTACCATTCACGGTCACTGCCGGAACACCACTGAGCTGATACTGAGCAGCCAGATTTTTAGCTTGGGCAATTTTCGAAGTGATCGGGAAAGATTTATAAGTGCTGTTAAATTTCGCTTCAGAAATACCATAGCGGGTATAGAACTTGGCCAATTGCGCCTGTTCTAAAATTGGACGTTGCTTGTCATGAATATCATGGAATAATTGTAAATGTGCTTTTTGACGCACACCCAATGCTTCAGACACATAATAAGCACGCGCTGCCTGTTCCCAGAGTGGATTCATTGCAGCAGGTGTACGTACGAAACGTACATCTTTTGGTAATTTTTTCAACCAGCCCTGCATATGGGGTTCAAGCGCGAAACAGTGACCACAGCCGTACCAGAAGAATTCACGTACCTCAATTCTGCCCGGTTTTTCGACTTTGACTGGTTTTGCAACCACCTGATAGTCCTGACCTGCCACAAAATTGGCCATAGCATTGCCTGAAAAGGCCAAAACAGATGCGGCAACAGCGCCTAAAAGGAATTTTTTCATTCGGATTATCGTCCTCTAAATCATTATGCTTAGTTTATGTGTTCACTATAAATCAATTATGCCGGTTTCGTTTTCATTCTGTGAACTTTTTTGCTGCTTTTATCGCTTTTTCTGCCAGAATCGCTACACTAAACCATCGGACTGATTTTCAAGGTTTTAAATCAGTTTCTCTGGCCATTCGGCACATACATATTTTTAGCTAATCACGACTGATTGAGGTGACACCGATGTCGCAATTGAATGTTGATCCACAAGAAATTGCCAAGTTTGAAGCATTTGCAGCTATATGGTGGGATCAGCATTCCGAGTTCCGCCCCTTGCACATGATTAATCCACTGCGTTTAAACTGGATTGATGAACATGCCGGAGGCCTGAACGGCAAAAAAGTGCTGGATGTCGGCTGTGGTGGCGGTATTCTGGCCGAAAGCATGGCGCGTCGCGGTGCCGATGTGCTCGGGATTGATATGGGTGCAGCGCCTCTGAACGTAGCACGCATCCATGCCGAACAGGAAGGTGTGAACAATATTGAATATCGTCAGGTGCCGGTTGAGCAACTGGCAGAGGAACAGGCTGGCCAATATGACATCGTGACCTGCATGGAAATGCTAGAGCATGTACCAGACCCGGCATCGATTATTCAGGCCTGTCACAAGCTGGTCAAGCCAGGTGGTCATGTATTCTTCTCGACCATTAACCGCAATCCGAAGTCCTATTTATTTGCCATTATTGGGGCAGAATATGTCTTGCGCATGCTGGCCAAAGGCACCCATGATTACAGCAAATTTATCAAGCCGTCCGAACTGGCACATGACATTCGCAACTCGGGTTTAAAGCTTAAAGACATGACCGGTCTGCACTATAATCCGCTGACCAAGCGTTATTGGCTGGCACCGAATGTTGATGTGAACTATATGGTCTATACCGTGAAAGATAGCGCAGCAGAGACCACAGCATGAAAGCCGTTTTATTTGACCTCGATGGTACCCTGATTGATACCGCTGCCGATTTTATCCGGATTATCCAGCAGATGTGCCATGAAGAAGGCCGTGCACTGGTTGAACCCGAGCTGATTCGTACCCAGGTCTCCGAAGGCGCTCGCGCTATGGTGAAACTGGTTTATCCGGAACTGCAACTGGAAGATCCGGTCTTTCTGCAACACCGTCAGCGCTTTCTGGACATGTATGGCGCAGATATTGCGGTCGATACCGATCTGTTTGATGGCATGTATCCATTACTTGAACAGCTAGAGGAAAATGACATTCCTTGGGGGATTGTGACCAATAAACCGCGCTGGCTCAGTGAGGCTTTACTGCAAGCACTGAATCTGAGTGAACGCTGTGCGGTACTGGTGTGCCCTGAAGATGTCACCCGCACCAAACCTGATCCTGAACCGATGTATCTGGCAGCCAAGCAACTGAATCTTGCCGCAGAAGACTGTATCTATGTCGGAGATCATCCACGAGATATTGATGCCGGCCGTCATGCCCAGATGCCGACCATTCTGGCTGCCTATGGTTATTTGCCGTTGCAATACAAAGACGATTTAAATGCCTGGCAGGCCGACCATATCGTGCATACTGTGCCAGAATTACATCAATTGATTCAGACACTGGTACTGAAGCAGCATACTGCGGTATCTTGAACGCTTAACACTAAATAATAAGAAATGAGGAGGTAGATAATGAAATATTCAGCATATCAACCTCGCCCCGATCTGCTCAAGGATCGTATCATCCTGATCACAGGTGCGGGCGATGGCATTGGACGTGCAGCAGCAATCAGTTATGCCTTGCATGGCGCAACTGTGGTGCTGCATGGGCGTACCTTAAACAAACTCGAAGTCATTTATGATGAAATTGAAAGTTTGGGTGCGCCGCAACCTGCCATCTTGCCGCTACAACTATCAAGTGCTTCAGAACGGGATTATGAGCTTTTGCTCGATACGCTAGACCGTCAGTTTGGTCGTCTGGACGGCATTCTGCACAATGCCGGCATTTTAGGCGAACGGGTTCCCCTGGCGGATTATCCGGTCAACGTCTGGGATGATGTGATGGCGGTCAATCTGCGTGCACCCTTTGTCATGACCCAGGCCCTGCTGCCGCTGTTATCCAAATCTGAACATGCTTCAGTAGTTTTTGCCAGCTCAGGTGTAGGCCGCGAAGCCCGCGAACGCTGGGGTGCCTATTCGGTGTCTAAAATTGCCATTGAAGCGGTAAGCCAGTTATTTGCCAAAGAGCAGGTACATCCAAATATCCGTTATAACTGCATCAATCCCGGAGCAACGCGGACTGCCATGCGCGCCAAGGCCTATCCGAATGAAGATCCGAAAACCCTGCCTACCCCCGATTCAATCATGCCGGCTTATCTGTATTTGATGGGTAATGACAGCCTGCATATGAATGGCCAGAGTATTGACGCACAGGATTAAATTATTCTGTCTGTCATTCAGGGAGCAATTGCTCCCTTTTTATTTCGGTTTTAGTCGTATTCAGCGCATAAATCTTGAGTAAGTTCACCCCGCTCGCATTGAGTTTCATTAAAATAACATCATACTAAGCCCCAATATATTTCACTCGAGTGCATCATGACTGAATTAAACAATATTACGGTGACCCATTTAGACGATGGCATGGTGTCGCTGCTGATTGATCAACAGCCTATTTCAGAAAAATACGGCACCAAGTTTGAAGCCAGTATCGTGGATGACATCAAAGCACTCGAAAATGCTCAGAAACTCAAATTGTTCGAGCAATTTGTATTTTCACATCAGGATCTGAATTTTGAACATGCCTATTATTATGTGACTGGCATTGAAAAATTAGACGACTGTTATCGTCTGGCCAAGCATTTTGTTTATCGCATTAAAATTGAAGGACAACCTGAAATCGAGCATGTCATCAGCAATCAGGGTAAAGCCATGACGGCCGAAGATGTACGTGCCTTTATTCAGGCGCATGTGCAAAAATCACTCAACGATTATACTGACCTGAACTACGCTTATTAAAAGTCAGGTCATTGAATAATCTTGGGCACTTTTCGATAAAGTGCCCTTTTTTTTCTTAAAATCCTGCAAAAAATAACAATAAATCGGATTTACATATTAAATATATAAAATTATACGGTTTTCCAAATCAAACTCATTGAACTATGCTTTCTTGAACCACAGATAGATCAAATCAGGAGCGCAGCATGGCTGACCAAAAACGTAAAATTGAAACGATTCACCGGATTGAACAGTTGCAGTTATCTGAAGCATTGATTGTGGCACTTGATGATGCTCTTCAAGCTGAATCGGTGGCTGAAGCAATCCAGTCCTTGCAGGGTTTGGCAGAACAATGGAATTAATCTCAAACTAAACTGGAAAAATTCTTTGCCGTTTCAGTAAATCATGAACTTTTTTCTTGCTGATTCAATGCTGTTTTTTTGAGCTAAATCATCGATTTTCGCTTGCATGTTGGCCCTTGCTTTGATGAGATAAGGACATAGCTCGATAGGCCACTTTATAGAAGTGATGCCGTCGCCTAAAGTCATGTAAAAACATGACATCATCATAATATCTCTGCATTTGTTATAAAAATTGTGCCTGTTCTTCACAGTTTCTCTGCAATTTTTCCGTACATTAGGCACTGTAGAAGATGAACAATTTAATGAGGGTTCAACATGAAAAAGGTTTTGGTGGCACTGGCAATTTCTTGCAGTACATTCATGCTGAGCAATGTCGTCATCGCTGCCCCTCATTTCAATGATGAATCCCGTATGGATTCACGTCATGGTCATGACAAGAAAAAAGCCCGTGAGTTCCGAGAGGAAGAGCAACAGGATAACCGCCGTATGCGTGAAGAACGTGGGGTGAAACGCCTGCAACAGTTACGCTGGCAGCCGGGTTATGTGATGCCACAGCATTATCGTGGCAATGGCTATAAAGTTGAATACAAAGACCATCGCCTGCCTCGACCTGACCGCAAGCAGCAATGGTATAAAGTCAATAATGACTACATTCTGGTGGATTCTGAAAACAACAGCATTATCCGCATCGTGGGTGACTAGTTCATAAGCGCATTCAAATTTAATCTTCTTTAAGGCCCAACCATGTTTGGGCTTTTCTATTTTACTGGCTGAATTTTTTTATCCGCAAATCTTGCGGCTTATCCAGCTTTTAGACTGCATGACTTATCTACTAAATTTCTTCATGAATTTAACAATTTAACTAAATTGTACTCACGCTTTCTATGTACTTGTTCGCTAATTTAGTCTTATCGAAATTAGATATACATCTTAAGGTGAGAGCCATGAAAAAAGTCTTAACTACAATCGCGTTATCTCTAAGTGCTTTGTTAGCTACTTCTGCAATGGCAGCACCACAGCATGACTCGCGTTATGACTATAATCCACATAAATCGGCACCACACTGGAATGCCAAAGATAGCAAGAAATGGAATGACGACCGTCGCTGGAATGATGACCGCCGTCATAACAACCGTATGGTCAATCCAAGCCGTGACTGGCGCGTAGGACAAACTTTACCTCGTCAATATGACAACAACCGTTTTGAAGTGAGTGATCGCGAAGCACGCCGTTTACCAAATACCGGTCGTTTCCAGCAATGGTACAAAGTCAACAATGACTACGTTCTGGTGAATGAACGTACCAACAAAATTGTACGCATCATGAACTAAGCTTTCTCCATTACTGCTCGTCTTGCAGACACCTGAAGGGGACTTCAGGTGTTTTTTTATATCTGCGCTTCCACTTGCGTTTTTTTTCATTAGAATCAAAGCTGGATCTTCAATCATTGAAATGGGCTCAGCATGACTTCAGCAGAAACGTCACAAAGCACAACCTTGCAATATGTGCACTGGTTTCGCCATTCTGCGCCTTATATCAATGCGCACCGCAACAAAACCTTTGTAATCATGTTTGATGGCGAAGCCGTCTTAAATGATAACTTTCAGCATATTATTCACGATATTGCTTTATTACATTCTTTGGGCATTCGGCTGATTCTGGTACATGGTGCACGTCCGCAAATTAACCAGAATCTGTCTCAAAGCCAGATTACGACGCCTTTTTACCAGCAGCGTCGGGTCACCACACGTGAATCTTTAAGCTGCGTGATGAATGCCGTCGGTTCGATCCGCCTGCAAATTGAAGCACTGCTGTCGATGGGACTGGCCAACTCGCCGATGTATGGCGCCCGGATTGATACCGTTTCAGGAAATTTTGTCACTGCCAAGCCGTATGGCATTCGCGACGGTATCGATTTCCAGCTGACCGGTGAAGTTCGTGCGGTCGATACTGACGCGATTCAGCGTCATCTGGATAGCCATAATATTGTGATGCTTGGCCCGACCGGTTATTCCACTACCGGAGAAGTCTTTAATCTGCTGGCTGAAGAAGTCGCGACCAAAACTGCGATTCGCCTCAAGGCAGATAAACTGATTTTTCTCGGTAAGCAGCATGGCCTGATGGACAGTAATGGCCAGCTCAAACGTGAAGTGACCCCACAACAGCTGGATGATTTTATTCCGATAGAACAAGATGCACTGGAAAGAGGACTACAATTGAAAGCTGCACAAGAAGCCTCAATGAACGGCGTACATCGGGTGCATCTGATTTCTTATGCCTATGATGGTGCCCTGCTGGAAGAACTGTTCACCCGCGATGGTTCCGGCACTCTGGTCACCGATGCACATTATGAAGAAGTGCGGATGGCCGATATTCAGGATGTAGGGGGTCTGATCGGTTTGCTGCGTCCACTGGAAGAAGAAGGCATTCTGGTCTATCGTTCGCGTGAACGTCTGGAAAATGAAATCAACCAGTTTGCCGTAATCGAACGGGACGGCATGATCCTGGCCTGTGCCGCCCTCTATCCGATTCCGACCACTGGTGATGAGTTGCGTTCTGCAGAAATTGCCTGTGTTGCGGTACATCCAAGTTATCGCAAGTCTAATCGGGGTAGCCAGATTCTGCATTATCTTGAAGAAAAAGCCAAAAGCATGCAGATTCAGCAGCTGTTTATTCTAACCACCCGCACCGCGCACTGGTTTCTGGAACAGGGCTTTGAACCGGCTTCAGTCGATGATCTGCCGGATGCCCGTCAGGCTTTTTATAATTATCAACGTAATTCAATTGTTTGCAAAAAGTCACTTTAAAGTGGCTTTTACTTTCAGTGCTTTAGCTTAATTTTAGATAAAGATATCTGGCAATCTCGATTTAAATTTTAAAATTCTATTACTCGTTTTTAGCTAAACATATCAACAGATCAGATTTAAAAAAATAACTATAAATTTCATAAGTTTGATTAATTTAAATATTAAATCTTCATTTTTATATAAATCACTTTTTCGCATAAGTTTTGCGCTTTTTTATTTATCTTTTTTCTTCATTAGAAATTCCTGAATAGTTATTTTTTTAGAAAAACAAAAACGATTAGCGTGTGTCTAAGTTTTCATTCACTAGTTTTTCACTTTCGGGAGTTTTGATTCATGCGCCAATCTCATGTTCAGTTTTTAGCAAAGACTGCAGTACTTGGTACTGCGATGGTGGGTGTCATGATGCTTTCAGGCTGCTCGAAAAAAGAAGAGACCATTACCCTGAATATCGGTTTCCAAAAATACGGCGTATTACCTATTTTAAAAGAACGCGGTACGCTGGAAACCAGCTTAAAACAGCAAGGGGTCAATGTGAAATGGGTAGAATTTCCGGCTGGCCCGCAATTGCTTGAAGGCCTGAATGTCGGCAGCATCTCTTTTGGTGAAGCCGGTGAAGCACCGCCGATTTTTGCCCAAGCGGCCAACTCAAATCTGGTCTATGTGGCCAATCAGCCGCAAGCACCTAAGGCCGAAGCCCTGATTGTACCGAAAGATTCACCAATCCAGTCTATTCAGGATCTGAAAGGCAAACGGGTAGCCCTGAACAAAGGTTCAAATGTGCATTACCTGCTGTTGAAAGTTCTGGAAGCCAACAAGCTGACACTCGGTGATATTGAAGTGATTTATCTACCACCTTCCGATGCACGTGCTGCATTTGAACGTGGTGCAGTTGATGCCTGGGTCATCTGGGATCCGTTCTTTGCAGCTGCTGAACATCAGATTGGTGCACGTGTCATTGCCAGCGGTGAAAATGTGGTGAGCAACCACCAATTCTATCTGGCAGATCGCAAGTTCGCAGAAAGCCATCCTCAGGTGGTACAGGCGGTTGTCAATGAACTAAACCTGACCACGGACTGGGTCGCAAAAAATCAGGACGCTGCCGCTCAGCTCCTGCAAAAACCGACAGGTCTAGCCGTCGATGTCTTAAAAACCTCTATTTCACGCATGGGCTTCGGTGTTAAACCCCTCACGACTGACGTGATTCAAAAACAGCAACAGGTCGCCGATGCGTTTTATGCGCAGCAGCTGATTCCACAAAAGCTGAATATTGATGCAGCAATTATTAAATAACAGCAGAATAATTCGAGAATAAAGATGAGTCATTTAAAAACAGTTTCTTATATCAGTTTAGCGTTATTGAGCTTTAGTCTGACTGGCTGTCAGAAACAGGAAGCACAGCAAAAGACTGCTGCAGACACCAAAGCAACACAACCGGTAAAAACCATTGCGATTGGCTTTCAGAAATCAGCCTTGAATCTGCTGGTGGCACGCGATGAAAAGCTATTAGAACAACAATTCCCGAATGCCAAAATTGAATGGAAAGAGTTTCCGGCAGGTCCACAAATGCTGGAAGCCTTAGCGGTCGGTGCAGTGGATTATGGCTATGTGGGAAATACTCCGCCTATTTTTGCACAGGCGGCAGACAAAGCCCTGAGCTACGTGGCCTTTGAAAAAGTGGCGGGAAATTCTTTGGCCGTGGTCGTGCCGAAAGACAGTGCCATTCAAAATATTCAACAATTGAAAGGAAAACGGATCGCGGTGCAGAAAGGTTCAAGTGCCCATGAACTTCTGGCCAAAACCCTGGAAAAAGCCGGATTAAGCTGGTCAGAGATTCAAGCCGTCTGGCTTCCCCCTGCGGATGCACGTGCTGCTTTTGACAAAAAAGCCATTGATGCCTGGACAATCTGGGATCCCTTCCTGGGTGCAGCCGAGTTCGACAGCAAGGTTAAGGTGCTGATTGAATCTAGTGACTTTCCACAAACCTACTCCTTTTATATCGGCAATCCCGAATTTATTCAGAAGCATCCGGATAGCCCCGGGAAGTTTATCCAGGCTTTAAATGCATCTGACCAGTGGATTCTTAAAAACCAGGCTGTAGCTCTAGATATTTATCAGAAAAGTACCGGTCTGAAACCGGATGTAGCGAAGATTGCATTTGAGCGTCGTCTTAAACCTTCGCCGGTACAACCATTAACGACGGAAGTGATCAAAGCTCAACAGAATATTGCCGATCTCTTCCAGCAGGTTCAACTGATTCCCAAAACCATCAGCGTCCAGCAACAGATCTGGTCGCCAGCGGCCACACATTGATGAGCAAACAAGATCATTTAATTTAAGGAATATTATATGAAAATTTTCTGGTTTATCCCCACTCATGGCGACAGTCGTTACTTAGGCACCAGCAAGGGCGCACGTGTTGTAGATCATGCCTACATGAAGCAGATTGCCGTTGCCGTGGATAATCTTGGTTATGAAGGTGTCCTGATTCCGACTGGCCGTTCTTGTGAAGATCCATGGTTAACTGCAGCCAGCCTGATTGATGCGACCAAAAAATTAAAATTCCTGGTGGCATTGCGTCCAGGCGTGACCACGCCGGCACTGGCTGCACGTATGGCCGCGACCTTTGACCGCTTGTCTAATGGCCGAGTACTGCTGAATCTGGTGACTGGCGGTGACGAGCAGGAGCTAAAAGGTGATGGCGTCTATGAAGATCACACAACCCGTTATAAAACGGCGACCGAATACACCACCATCTGGCGTGAAATTTTAAAACGCTCACATACCGGTGAAAGCTTTAGTTTCTATGGCGAACGCTTAAGTGTCGATGATGCAAAATTGCTGTATCCACCCATTCAGCAGCCGCATCCGCCTTTATGGTTTGGTGGCTCATCGGATGATGCCATTGAGCTGGCCACGGATCAGGTCGATACTTACTTGACCTGGGGCGAGCCACCGGCAGCAGTCAAAGAAAAAATTGCAGTGGTAAAAGCCAAGGCTGCAGCTAAAGGTCGTGAACTGAATTACGGGATCCGTTTACACGTGATCGTACGCGAAACCAATGAGCAGGCCTGGGCGGCGACTGAAGAACTGATTCAATATGTGGATGATGCCACTATCGCTGCAGCCCAAGCCAAGTTCAAATCCATGGACTCGGTCGGTCAGCGCCGTATGGCAGAACTGCACAATGGCGATCGCAGCAAACTCGAAGTTTCTCCAAACCTCTGGGCAGGTGTGGGTCTGGTTCGTGGTGGTGCAGGTACGGCACTGGTCGGCGATCCGGAAACTGTCGCTGCACGTATCCAGGAATATGCCGATCTGGGGATCAGCACCTTTATTTTCTCAGGCTATCCACATCTGGAAGAATCCATCCGTTTTGCAGAACTGGTATTCCCTTTACTTCCACTGGAAACCCAGCAAAAACTCACTCAACCAAACTTGACCGGTCCATTTGGTGAAATCGTGGCGAACAACTACACACCGGACGAGAACAAGCAGGCTGAGAAAATTAAGGAGTCTGCTTAATGTCAAAAGTCGTTTCAGTTGAAACCCTGACCCCAAAGCAGGTTTCACGTGGAACAATTCTGGGGCAGCATCTGCTGCCTTGGCTGGTTCCAATTTTTTTAATTGCGATCTGGCAGATTGCCTCTAGCACTGGTCTGCTGGAAAGCCGGATTTTGCCTGCACCGAGTGCTGTGGTTTTAGCCTTCTGGAATTTATTGCTCAGCGGTGAACTGTGGACGCATGTGCAAGTCAGTGCGGGGCGTGCCATCAGCGGCTTACTGGTGGGTGGTGGTTTGGGCCTATTGCTGGGCCTGTTAAATGGTTCATCCAAAACCGCCTCTACCCTGCTCGACACTACCTTGCAGATGATCCGCAATATTCCTGCACTGGCACTGATCCCCCTCGTCATCTTATGGTTCGGGATTGATGAATCCTCCAAATTGTTTCTGGTGGCGATTGGTGTATTTTTCCCAATTTATATCAATACCTATCACGGCATCCGCTCGGTCGATCCACAATTAATCGAGATGGGAAAAAGCTATGGTTTAAGCCGCTGGCAGCTTTATAGAGAAATTATTCTGCCGGGTGCGATGCCGTCGATTCTGGTCGGCCTGCGTTTTTCTCTGGGTCTGGTCTGGGTACTGTTAATCGTTGCCGAAACTATTTCTGCCCAGTCCGGTATTGGATATATGACCATGAATGCACGTGAATTTTTACAAACTGACGTGGTTCTGGTAGGTATTTTACTGTATGCCCTACTCGGCAAACTGGCCGATGTTCTGGCAGTAGCTTTAGAACGATTCCTGCTGCGCTGGCATGCCGGCTATCAAAAATAAAGAATAAATGAGGAGCATGTGATGACTGATCTCAGTTTAGGACGTCATGCCAATGACCCGAGTGCACCACTCGAACCACCTATGGCAGATATCAATCCTGCTGCAGTGCTCGGTGCCGAAATTATCATTGAACAGCTGCACAAGTTTTACGGTTCGGTCAAGGTTCTGGAGGATCTGGACCTGCATATCCAGCCGGGTGAATTTCTGGCAATTGTCGGTCGCAGTGGTTGTGGTAAGAGTACTTTATTGCGCCTGATTGCCGATCTGGAACAGCAAAGTTACGGCGAAATCAAGTTCAAATCAGCCCGAAATATTCGTGAAGGCATTACTGTCGATGATATCCGGGTGATGTTTCAGGACCCTCGCCTGCTGCCTTGGCGCAGCATCGAACAGAATGTGCAACTCGGTTTACCAAAGGCGCAGCATGCCAAAGCCTCTCAAATGCTGGAAAAAGTTGGCCTCAAAGAAAAAGCCGGACTGTGGCCTTCACAACTTTCCGGAGGACAGCGGCAACGTACCGCCTTGGCGCGAGCGTTGTCGCATCAACCTCGTATTCTGCTGCTTGATGAACCGCTCGGCGCCCTGGATGCCCTGACACGTCTGGAAATGCAAAACCTGATTGAGCGTCTCTGGACCGAGCAAGGCTTTACCGCCATTCTGGTCACACATGATGTCAGTGAAGCCGTACAACTGGCAGACCGGATTATCTTGCTGGACAAAGGCCATATTGCCAAAGAATTTCGGGTCGACTTACCTCGTCCCCGGCAAAAAAGTGTGACATTTGCAGAACTGGAACAGCAGGTCTTGCAGGCAGTTTTAGCGACCTGAATACTCAATCAAACCCAAAATCGAGCATGGTTTTGGGTCTTATTCTTATAAAAAATACTTTTATCTCAATAAGAGGACATTTTTATCAGATTCATTTCAGCATGATTCCTCTCTTCCATTGATGAAGAAAAAAGATGAATAAATGAAGTATTTTCAGAAACTTGAATTTTTCTCCCGGTGTAGATGCATTTAGCCTGTTTTAAATATTGATCTAGAGAATAAATCATCATTATTCAAAAAATTAGCCTGTGACTGTGTGCACAAATCTGATGATTTGCCGTACAATTGAGGATTCCCTTTTTCATTGTTTTTTATATTTGCTAATGGAACAAAAAAAGAGTACTCAAAAACGCAATCAGCTGCTAAATGCTGCACTAGACGTATTTTCCCTATATGGTTTTAATGGGGCAAGTCTGGATGAAATCGCACAAATTGCAGAAATGCATAAGTCGAATATTTTCTATTATTATGAAAATAAAGAAGCCCTGTATGTCGAGGTATTAACCACCGTTCTACAAAAATGGCTGGCGCCTTTACAAACCCTGGAAGCTGAACTTGAACCTGAAGAAGCGATCACCAATTATTTGATGCAAAAAATTGAAGTGTCGCGTACCCAGCCTAAAGCATCCCGTTTATTTGCTTTAGAGGTGATTCAAGGTGCACCGCATATTCTGGAAATTTTAAAAGGTCCGCTAAAAAAACTGGTCAAGCGTAAAGCCAAAGTGATTTCCAACTGGCAGGAGCAAGGCAAGATTTCTGCAGATATTGATCCTGAGTTACTGATTCTGAATATTTGGGCGATTACCCAGAACTATGCAGACTTTGCCACTCAAATGGAAATGGTCACGGGTAAAACTTTGCGTAACCGCAGCATGCAGCAACGCATTATCCAGCATACGGTACACATGATGTTATACGGCGTGATTCCACGTACGGATAAATAAGCAAGCGCTTCTGATTGGCACACGACCATAGCTGCTATGGTCGCCGAGCAAACTTGACCTTCCTGTTTATTTTACCATTTGATATAAATCTAATAATTTTTTCGCACCCAATAACAGATTTTCTTCCCAATCCAGATGCGCAGTCTCATTGGCTCCATCACTAATGTATTTCACTGAAATCAGCCGAACGCCCAGCTTTTTACAGACTTTTGCCAAAGCATAGCCTTCCATATCCACCAGATTACACGCCACTTTTGAAATACCGGTTTCAAAGCTGTCGCCTGTCCCACAAATTCCTTTCGGCAAATGGTCAAAGAAAGAATCCAGCTCAATCGCACCCGGGAAATGCTGATCCATCGGGGTCATGCCGACCTCAAAGCCGAGGGGCGACACATCCATATCACGCTGTACAAATTGCGTGACTTCGACCAGTTCATGCGCATCGAAATGCGAACTCCCCGCGCTCCCCAAATTCAGCAAGGTACTGCAACCGGTATTCTGAATCACCTCAAAAGCTTTAAAAGCCGCATTGACTTTACCAATCCCGCTGTAATGTACCTGAATGCCTTCTGCTTCAAATAAGCCTTTGGATTCATTGGGTAGAGCCATGATGAGCGCCAAATCGGACATTCGAAATACCTGATATCAAGAAAAACCCTGATATTAGAAAACAAAAGCGGCTGAATGAAAAGCACCAGTGCTCTGATCAGACATGATCAATGTGTACAAAAACAAAACTGCTCAATGCTAAGGAAGATGAATTTTCAAGAAAAATATTGCATAAAAACACAACAGCAAGACGAAAGCGCGAGATTATGGCAATATATAGCCTCTCGATATTTCTAAGCACTTGATTTGCCCATGCAGCTGCTCCGTCTAAATGCTTTAGCCTCTCATTCTGAATTACCCAAAACTGCCGTGACGATCGGTAATTTTGACGGCGTGCATTTAGGCCATCAGGCGATGATCCGTCAGCTGCAACAGGTGGCTGAAGCACAGGGTTTAAAATCTGTAGTGATGATTTTCGAGCCGCAACCACTTGAATACTTTCAAGGTTATGATGCCCCACCGCGTATTTCATCGTTGCGTGAAAAAGTTGAATACCTGACTGAGCTGGGTGTGGACTATATCGCGGTGGCGAAATTTGACAATACTTTCCGCAGCCTGACTGCAGAAGCCTTTGCCGACATTTTAAAAGAAAAACTGAATGCCCGGCATCTGGTCTTAGGCGATGATTTTCACTTTGGTAAAAACCGCCAAGGCAACAGCGAATTCCTGCGCAATTACGGCTTTGAAGTGACCAATTTAAATACCATTGCTCTAGATGGTGAACGGGTCAGTTCCACCCGGATTCGCCAGACCTTGCAAGCTGGTGATTTAGCCTTGGCCGCACAATTGCTGGGTCGTCCCTATAGCATTACCGGGCGGGTGCAATATGGTGATCAGATTGGTCGAACTATTGATTTCCCCACCATTAATGTACGGCTTAACCGTCATAAGCCCTGCCTCAAAGGAATTTATGGGGTTGAAGTCATTTGCGAAACCCAATCCTTAAAAGACAAAGTAAAATCCGACTCTGCAACACAAACCGGTATTGCGGGTTATGACCCGACTGCCCTGTTTGGGGCCGGTCATGTCGGCACACGTCCAGCCATCAAACAAGCACATCCAGAGTGGCGATTAGAAGTACATTTTCCAGATGTTTCTGCTAATCTGTATGGCCTGTTGATGCGGGTGACGTTCTTAAACTACTTACATGGCGAAAAGGACTATCCTTCGCTTGAAGCGCTAAAAGCCGGAATTGATGATGATGTCGAGAAACTGCTTGAGTTTCGTCGAAATCACCCCACATTTCCCTTTTAATATCCCATATTTTTATTGTAAAACGTGTCAGTGACATAACTGATTAGATTGGAAGACGACTTGCATGAGCGATAAGCAAACTCCTGAAAATGCAGTGGACTATAAAGCCACGCTAAACCTCCCAGGTACTGACTTTGCAATGAAAGCAAATTTGGCAGTACGTGAAGCGAAATGGTTAGAAGAGTGGTATGCCGACAACATTTATCAGCAGATTCGTGAATCGCGTATTGGCAAGAAAAAATACGTGCTTCATGACGGCCCTCCTTATGCCAATGGTCAAATTCATTTGGGTCATGCGGTCAACAAAGTACTCAAAGACATCATTATCAAAAGCCGTGTCATGGATGGCTTTGATGCACCGTATGTACCGGGCTGGGACTGTCACGGTTTGCCAATCGAACTCAAAGTCGAAGAAAAAGTCGGTAAAGTCGGCGTAAAAGTGGATGCATCTACCTTCCGTAAAGCCTGCCGTGAATATGCCTACACCCAAGTTGAGCTTCAAAAGAAAGACTTCGTACGTATGGGCGTATTCGGGGATTGGGACAATCCTTACTTAACGATGAACTTCAAACAAGAAGCTGACATCGTACGTTCATTGGGTGCAATCGCGAAAGCAGGTCATATCGAGCCAGGTCTGAAACCAGTCAACTGGTGTTTAGACTGTGGTTCATCACTCGCTGAAGCTGAAGTTGAATACGAAGATAAAAAATCTGACGCAATTGACGTCGGTTTCACGGTTGTAGACCTTGCTGATTTATCTGCACGTGTCGGCGTAGAAATCGCTGATCGTACGGATATCGTGATTTGGACAACAACGCCTTGGACCATGCCTGCCAACCAAGCGGTTGCATTACACGCTGAACTTGAATACCAACTGGTGAAAGCAATTGGTGAAGACAAAGCATCACAAAACTTCATCCTTGCGAAATCATTGGTTGAGTCTGCAACTCAGCGTTATGGCTTTACTGCATTTGAAGTGCTTGCTGAATTCACAGGTGCAAAACTTGAGAATTTAGTTCTTCAACATCCTTTAATTGCTGAACGCCAAGTGCCAGTGATCTTGGGTGAACACGTCACCGATGCTAGCGGTACAGGTGCAGTACATACCGCACCGGGCCACGGTGTGGACGACTATAAAGTTGGTTTACAGTACAACTTAAAAGTAGAAAACCCAGTCGGCGGTAATGGTGTGTATTTACCGACTTCGCCAATCTTCCCGGGCGAGCACATCTACAAAGCCAATCCAAAAATCATTGCAGCATTGACTGAAGCGACCAAGCTTTGGGCACACGTGGTGATCAAGCATAGCTACCCGCATTGCTGGCGCCATAAAACCCCGATTATCTTCCGTGCGACCCCACAATGGTTCATCAGCATGGATGCCAAAGGTCTACGTCAAAATGCCTTGAATGCGATTGAAAACGATATCAGCTTTGTACCGGACTGGGGTAAAAACCGGATTCAGGCGATGATTGAAGGTCGTCCAGATTGGTGTATTTCACGTCAACGTACTTGGGGCGTGCCAATTCCGTTCTTCGTACATAAAGACACCAATGAATTGCATCCGCGTACGCCTGAACTGATCGAAGAAGTCGCGAAACTGATCGAGCAAGAAGGTATTGATGGCTGGTACAACCGTAATGCATCTGAGTTCATCGGTGCGGATGCTGAGCAATACAATGCAGTACGTGACACGCTAGACGTTTGGTTCGACTCAGGTACAACGCACTATGCCGTACTACGTGAACGTGAAGAATTGACTGATCCTGCTGATTTGTACCTTGAAGGTTCAGACCAGCACCGTGGCTGGTTCCAGTCGTCGTTATTGACCTCGATTGCGATTAACGAACGTGCGCCATATAAAGGTCTATTGACCCACGGTTTCGTGGTCGATGAAAAAGGCCGCAAGATGTCCAAGTCGATCGGTAACGTCATCACGCCGCAAGACATCATTAAAGATATGGGTGCAGATGGCTTACGCTTCTGGATCGCATCGGCAGATTACCGTTATGAAATGACCGCAGGTAAAGAAATCTTTAGCCGTGCCTCTGATGGTTACCGTCGTATCCGTAACACGCTTCGTTTCTTGTTGGCGAACCTGAATGGCTTCAAACCTTCGACAGATGCCCTGCCTGTGGATCAATTGATCGCGCTTGATCAATACATCTTGCAACGTGCATCTGAAGTGCAAGAAACCATTAAGAAAGCATACGAAGATATGAACTTTCATATCGTCACCACTGCTTTAACGAATTTCTGTATCAACGACTTAGGTGGTTTCTACTTAGACATCATCAAAGACCGTCAATACACCACCAAAGCGGATTCACAAGCACGTCACTCTGCACAAACTGCGTTGTATCACTTGGTACAAGCATTCGTGCGTTGGATGTCACCAATCTTGAGCTTCACTGCACAAGAAGCTTGGCCGTTAATCCCTGAGCAATCAGAGAAATACGTGTTCACGGCTGAATGGTATGATATTCCTGTGGCTTCAACTGCAAATGTAGTATCTGAAGCTGAATGGCAAACGCTCATTGCTGTGAAATCTGCAGTAAACAAATTCATTGAAACTGCACGTACAGCAAAAACTGTCGGTTCTAACTTGTCTGCCAAAGTTGAACTTTGGGCAAATGCTGAATTAAAAGCAGTGCTAGATAAGTTAAGTGATGAGCTTCGTTTCGTCCTGATTACGTCACAAGTGATCGTGAATGAATTTGATGCAGCACAAGGTGAAGCCTCTGATCTTGAAGGCTTGAATGTGAAAGTTTCAGCAGCTGATGGCGAAAAATGCGTACGTTGCTGGCATGTATTACCAGATGTAAATACACATTCTGCACATCCTGGTCTATGCGGTCGTTGTATTATCAACCTTCCTACAGGCCAAGGCGAAGAGAGAAAATATGCCTAATACCCACAGCAAAAAGGGCTTATTCCAGTTCTATCCACATAATTTATGGTGGGTTGGGCTGGCCATTCTGGCGATCATTCTGGATCAATGGACCAAATGGATTGCAGTGACAAATCTGAACTATGCAGATCCTGTTCCTGTGCTGCCCTTTTTAAATTGGACACTGCTACATAACTATGGCGCTGCCTTTAGTTTTCTGTCCGATGCTGGTGGTTGGCAACGCTATTTCTTTACTTCACTGGCAGGTTTAGTGTCTGTAATCTTCGTGTTTTGGCTGATGCGTATGCCAAAAGACATGAAAATTTTACCGCTGGCAATTGCCCTGATTCTGGGTGGTGCCATCGGTAATTTAATCGACCGGGTCAGCCTCGGCTATGTAGTCGATTTTATTCATGTGTATTACCAGAACAGCCACTTTCCTGCTTTCAATATCGCAGACAGTGCCATTACTGTAGGCACTATTCTGATGCTGATTGATACCTTTTTCTTAGAAAAACATCGAATTCAACGGGCGCAAGCACAACATGACTGATTTTATTCATCCTAACGAAGAAACCCGGGTTGCAGACGGTTCTAAAGTCGAGCTGCACTTTTCTGTCGCAATCGAAAATGGCGTGGAAATTGACAATACCCGTAGCCGTGAAGAACCGGTCAGCCTGGTGATTGGCGATGGCAACCTACTGCCTGGTTTTGAAAAAGCACTGATTGGCTTACGTGCCGGTGACCGTCGCACGGTCAGCCTGCCACCAGAAGATGCTTTTGGGCCATGGAATCCAGAAAACATCCAGAAATTTGACACGGTAAAATTTGGAGAACGTCCGATCGAAGGTCACATGATCGAGTTTGAAGACAAAGCCAAAGCGACCTTGTATGGCGTGGTGAGATCGGTGAATGATGACATCACTGAAGTGGACTTTAACCATCCATTGGCAGGCAAAAACATCACTTTTGAAGTGGAAATCTTTAAAGTGACACCTGCGGGTCAGCAAGGTATTAAACTGATGTAAAACATCAGCTAATTGACTGATTTTGAAAAAGCTCCTTCGGGAGCTTTTTTATTTTCCGGATACAAATCATCTCTAGTCACCTCTCTGAAATCTGATTAATTTAATTTGATGATCAGACCCGAAGAAAGGATGAAACATGAAAATTTATATTGTGGTTGGAAGTGTGCGTGAGGGACGTACCGCGATTAAAGTGGCACACTGGGTACTGCAGGAAATTAAAAGTTATGCCTTTAGCACTTTAGAAACTGAAATTGTCGATCTAAAAGAATGGGATCTTCCGCTATTTTCTGGGGCTCATCCGCCATTGACCGGAATTTATGATCAACCCAAACAGCAAGACTGGGCCGACAAGATTGCGCTTGGCGATGCCTTTATTTTTGTCACGCCTGAATACAATCATGGCTATAGCCCTGCCCTGAAAAATGCCTTGGATTATCTCGGCAAGGAATGGCAAGGCAAACCGGCAGCTTATATTGGTTATGGTGCGACCAACGGCTCACGTTCAATTGACCAGATTCGTCAAGTCGGCACTCAACTTGGACTGGTGGATACCAATGCCGTGATTGAAATCCGGGACATCTTTGCGCGCAACAAAGATTATTCCTTCCAAGGCAATGAATTTGATAATAAAAACTTAAAAGCTGTGGTAGATAGACTGATTCAATATGTCAGTGCTTAATGTGGACGACAGTCCTGTACGTTTTAGCCTACATGCAGCGCAGAGTTTAGCCGCTATGCGGTCGTTTTATGCGAGGCTATAGTGAGTACATAGACAGACAGGAAGTCTGCAAAGCGATACGACAACAATAAAAAGCGCCAATCAACAGGACGTTGACAGATTAGACAGGAGTCAGATCTGAGAAGCAAATCCAGAAAAGTCTCGACAGGATGTTGAGGCTTTTTTGTTTTTAAACTTTAGATGTAACGTGAATACTAATCGGGATACATCAGACATCAACCTTAAACCCGAGATCAACATCACAGGCCGCTTGTCCTCCCCGTATCCCCCAATTTTCCAATGCACTTTCTCTCAGATGAATCAGAATATGATCTGCGGGAATACCGATTTCCACGAGACTTTTGACCATCTGCTTATACAAATTGCACTTGGTCTCCAGACTGCGGCCAGCAAAACAGTCAATACTGATCAAGGTGAAATATTCAGGTTTAGCTAAATGGCTCATATACTGAAAACGATGCGCTTCATGCACGACCAGACGAATATTACGATCATATTCAGGCAGCTGAAAGGCGGTTTGTACACAATGAAATACGTTGTTGAGCAATTGTTTCTCAACTGCTTGAGGATATTGTTGCCGAACTTCAATTTGAATCGTAGGCATAGGAGTTTCCTTTTTATTATTTTAGCGACGTTTTATTTAAATCAGTTGATGTATATCAAAAGAGTATTCTCTCGCTAAAATGCAGCAAAATCATCACCGCAGTTTATGATTTGGTCAAAAGATCATATTGAAACAGTATTTTTGAATTTATCTTTTTAAAATTCGGCTGTCGGCTTTGACCTACAATCTATGCAGCTAAACTGCCCTATTGCGCTGCGTCGCTTCAGGCTATATTCAGATCATACCAAGACAGGAAGTCTTGTAAGAAAAATAAAAAAAATCACGTAGCAGGATGCTGATCGGTATAACAGACATTATACCTTTAACAGAATATGAAAAGGCCTTCACAGGATGTAGAGGCCTTTTTCTTTCATGTCAGCATCAGCTTAAAAATCCTTTTATCCAGATGGTTAGCTTATTCAATACTTCATATTTAGATAAGCAACCTAAAAGCAGATGATTAAGGTGCTGTCATTTTTAACAAACCTGCTCGCGGACCATCTTGAATCACCCACAGTGAACCATCCTGTGCCTGAGCAACCCCGCGAATCCGCTCTTTCATATCCAGACGTTGAACTTCTTTCACTGGAACCTGGGTGGTATCCACAATCACAATCGCCTTAGAAGACAGACCGGTAGCAATCGCTTTATTTTTCCATTTCGGAAAGACATTAGCAGTATAAAATATTAAATCTGAAGGAGAAATTACCGGAGTCCAATTCAGTGCCGGGGCCTCAAATTCAGGTCGGGTACTGTGGTCAGGAATCGGCTTACCGTCATAATGATCGCCATTGGATACCAGTGGATAACCATAATTTTTAGCTTTGACAATCTTGTTCAGTTCATCGCCGCCTTTCGGTCCCATTTCGATCACCCAAAGCTGCCCTTTCGGATCAAAAGCCATGCCTAGAGGATTACGGTGTCCAAGACTCCAGACCTGCTGGGCAATTTTACCCTGAGTCATAAACGGATTATCGGCAGGGATTGAGCCATCATCATTCAGGCGAATAATCTTACCGGCATTAGATTGCATGTCCTGTGCAGGGTTGAATTGCTGACGTTCTCCTGAACTGATCCATAACTTACCATCCGACCCGAATACAATCCGATGGGCATAATGTCCCTGGCCTGAAAATTTCGGCACTTGCGTCCAGATCCGTTCAATCTGTTTCAGTTGGGGGGTAGACTGGCTCAAATCAAGTTTGCCACGAACGACCACAGCACCATATCCACCTTGACCCTTTTCAGCATAACTCAGATATACCCATCGATTCTTTGCAAAATCTGGATGTAAAGCAACTTCACCTAAGCCGCCTTGGCCCCCATACGCAACCTGGGGTATACCTTTCACCTCGATTTTTTTCTTGGTTTTTGGATCAAAGAGCTGCAATTTTCCTTTGCGCTCAGTAATCAATAGTCGGCCATCATTTAAAGTAGTAATCGCCCACGGCTCATTAAATTGAGCCACCTGTTCAACCTTATATTTTTGCATGCTTAAAGAGACTGCATCCGATTTGGCAGCTGATGTAGATGCGTCTTGAATACTTCTAGAAGATGAATTCTCTGCATGACAGGCAGTAAATGCTAAAGCACAACAACTGAGTAGAATTTTTATTTTAAATTGCGACAACATCCTCTTCTCCATACTGATTTATTGTTCAAATTAACATCAAGATACAGAGTTTCTGGTCTAAATTCAGCATAGAAAAGTAAATAGATATATTTTAAAAATTATAAATAGAATTTCTCTTAATAAAGAATTAGTGTCTAAGCTTTCGACTAAATCCCGCGCATAAAAAAACACCCCCAACCGTTTGGTTGGGGGTGTTTAGGAATAATGAGCTGGCGATGACTTACTCTCACATGGGTAACCCCACACTACCATCAGCGCTAAGAGGTTTCACTTCTGAGTTCGGGAAGGG